>CAZZIT010000073.1:0-3631 GCA_964654365.1 uncultured archaeon | reverse complement strand
AACCTTTCTGAAAGCTTCTTCGTAGTTTCCGCTCGAAAGGATTGAAACCATCGGATCTCCCTTGCGGTAGGGGCCTGTTGGAATGTCGGCGAAAAACGGGTTTCCGGTTAAATCCCTTCTGATATTCCAGTCCCGATCTGCAAAGTAAATGGCGCGGATTGCGAACCTCTTGGGCTTCGCAACCTCGATCTTTTTGCCTTCAAAGGATTTTACGTGCAGAGAGAAGAGATTGATGTCCAAACTCCACTCAACACTATCCAAGGAGCCCTGAAATCTCGGATTCAGCTCAATAACGTATGGCTTATCTGCCAAAATGAAGTCCACACCGATTGAACCCCTGAGATCGAAAAGCTCTGCAGTCTCCACAGCGAGCCTTTCAAGTTCCCTTCTCTTCTCTTCATCTATTTTCAAGGGAGTTAGATTTCCGCTGTACCTGAAACCGGTTGCGTTCATCTCTCTCCAGCCTGAAAAAATAAAATTGCATGCTATCGGCACTATTTCTTTTGAAGCAAGTAGCGAAACGCTGCATGGAATTCCCTCAATGAATTCCTGTAGAATACAACCTTCTTCTTCTCTGTCTGTAAGCCTCACACCTTCTCCACCGCCTCCGAATCTCGGTTTTGCAATTACCTTTCCTTCCGGCTTTTTCAAAACCGTTGGATGCGGAACTCCAGCATTTTCGAGGGTTCTGTAAAACTCAAGCTTGTCCACAATATTCTTGGCCACCTTTGGTTCATTGCAAAGCAGCTCCGCCTTTATTTCAAATGTTTCGAAGTTTGAGCACAGCACAACCTTCGCTTTGTTCTGCTGAGCAATCTCCTCGGCCTTTCCAATTGCGTCAAGGCTGTAAACCCTGTGGCAGTAAATGAGGAGGTCAGCATCCGCGTACTTGGTAATCGCATAAACCTCATAGCCAGCTCTTTTTGCCGAGCTTGCAACGTTTCTGACATTTGTGCCGATCAGAAGCACTTTTTCAGGCATTGCCTTATTACATCCTCCTCCTCATTTCTGTAAATCTCCCTCACAGAACCATCGCCAGGGATTCTCAGTCCCCTGACTATAACCGCCGGAATCGCGTCATTCGCTTCACCCATGATCAAATTTGCAAAAGCGGCAATTTCGTCAGCAATGCATTCAACTGTGACCTCCAAAACGTTTCCGAATAGGTCTTTCGTGCCTCTCCAGTCCCTCATTGGCCTTATGCCCGAAATTCCTATCGCAACTCCGACAACACCCTTTCTGAAGCACCTTCCATTCGTGTCCGTGATTATCACTCCAACCCTCTTTCCAGTCAGCTCCTCAATCCTTTTCCTGATTTTTTCAGCACTCTTATCGGGATCAACTGGAGGCAGGATTATGCTCCCCTTTTCTATGTTCGAGGCGTCTATTCCAGCATTAACGCATATATTCCCGTGTTTGGCCTTTACAAGCAGAAAAGGTCCTTTTATCAGGATTTCCTCGCTCTCCTCTATCACAGCCTGAACGTACTCGGGTGGTTTACCGACTTTTTTGCTCAGCTCAAACGCTAAGGGGCTGGGTTTATAATCGCTCAGCTTTCTAACCCTTCCTTCTGCCTTGGCAACTATCGTCGAGCATATCACGACGATGTCGCCTTCCTCAAGCTTTGCGTTCTCCGCGATCAGCCTTGCAACGTCGTCCCCCTCCTTAACCAGTGGGATTCCCCTGATGGGAATGAACTCAGCCCTTTCTGGACAGATACTCAAAGATGATACTTGCGAGCTCGTCCCTTGTGAGCAATCTCTCAGCCGCTCCCTGGGCGAGCTCTTTCCTACCTCCACCGCTTCCTTTCGCGTACTTTCCCACCTCCCTCAGGATTTCCCTCGCATCATAATTCCCAGAAGCAAAGGCAACAACAAACACCCTTCCCTCGCCCTGGGCCATAAGACAGCCCAAAGCTCCCTTTCGAGATAGATAATCTGCAAGTTTTTGAAGTTCGGCCATATCTGCATCGATCACTTCGGCAACAACCTTAAGACCGTTGAAGTCTTCAGCAGCCCGCAGCAAATTTTCGCCATTAAGCTCCGCAATCTTCTCCTTAAGCCTCTCTATCTCCTTCTTCTGCTCCTTCCACTCCTCAAAGAATCTTTCAACAGTTTTAGGAAGCATCTGCGGTTCTACGCGCAGTATCTTGCTTGATTCCTTTAGCAGGGATTCCATTTTTGCAATTGCTTCAATTGCTGCTTCTGCAACCGCGAACTCGAATCTAACAACACCATCCTGTATAGAATCAACTGAAAGGATCTTAATAAGCCCGATCTCGCCTGTTTTGCTGCAGTGCGTGCCGCCGCAGGCCTGCACGTCATCGCCAACGCAGACTATCCTGATCTCCTTGCCAGGAGGCACACCGCCCTGGTAAAGCCTGAATCCAAACTTCCTTTCCGCCTCAATTCTGTCCATCCAGAACCATATTATTTCTTTATTTGCAAATACCTCTCTGTTTGCGATCTTCTCTATCTCCCTTACCTCCTCGTCGCTGAACTTTTTGTAGTGAGTGACATCGAGCCTTGCCTTATCCGTTTCTTTCCTCGCTCCCGCCTGCCAGATGTGCTTTCCGTAGAGCTTCTGCAGGGTGTAGAGAAGCACATGCGTTGCAGAATGATGCCTCATATGCCTGAGCCTTCTTTCCTGATCTATTACCCCCTTTACCTCTCCCAGCGGCACGGGGCCATCTATCTTGTGAAGAACGACCCCGTCGAGTTCTGTAACGTAACTGACTTTCACCCTCATCCCATCGGAGATTATAAAGCCCGTATCGCTATCCTGACCGCCGCTTTCAGGATAAAATGCGGTTCTGTCCAAGATCAGGAAACCATTTTCAAATCCTATAGCCCTTGCCGAGAACTCGAAAAGCTTCGGATTGTCGTAGTATAGCTTCTCGGTTTTTGGATAGGATTTTGAAAGCTTTATCTCCTCTTTCTTCTCCTTTATCGCTTTTGAATGTCTCTTGGCCAGTTCGGAGTAGAAATCAGGCGGAAAATCAACTCTGACATTCTTCTCTTCGGCTACCCTAAGCACTACTTCAGCAGGAATGCCGTGGGAGTCGTAGAATTCTATCAAATCATCCTTTCCCAGGCTCTTCTTTTTCTCTATCGTTCTCTCAACCAAGCGAAGCCCCTTTGAGATTGTGGAGGCAAATCTATCTTTTTCAAGCTTCAGGATCTCCTCGATCGTCTCCATAGGAACATCGAATTTAAATCCAAGAATTTTAGAGTGCATTTCAACCAGATCGTAGAGCTCAAGGTTAAGCTGCAACTCTTCTGCAAGTCTAAGGCTTCTCCTTACGATCAACCTCGCAAGATATCCTCCGCCCGCATTGGAAGGAATTAGACCATCGCCCAGCATGAACAGGAGGCATCTGGTATGATCGGCGAGAGAGTAAACCTTTGCAATAGGTTCAACGAGCTTTTTAATCTCTTCAACGTCCATCCCGAACTTTTTGGAAATTTCGAGGTTAATTCTATCTGGTTGATATCCCATTCCCGCAAGTCTCGAAGTCTCGGCCACGATTTCTCTTGCATCCTTTCCCCTAAGATAGCCTAGGCCGCTTGACTGGAATATTCGATCCAGAACCCCTCCAAAGATTGCATCGTAAACCGTTGGAGATCCTTTG
>CAZZIT010000072.1:0-9765 GCA_964654365.1 uncultured archaeon | reverse complement strand
AAACAGTAGAGGATCCATCTGGAAAGCTCGAAGTCCTCATTGAATCGGCAATGAAGGATCTAAGCTTTCGATTCACCCCTAAGCTCCTCAGCAGGGAAGAAGTGGCGGATATTTTCAGGAACGTTTTTTAATAAAATTTTTATAAAATTTTCAGCCAGCCCATTTGCTGGCCTCCCTAATCGAAATTCTTTTCAACAGAGCAATTCCAAATCTTCTATGTTCCTGATATTCGATCCGCTCTACTGGGTCTTGGCAATCCTCGGATACATGGTGATGTTCGCACTCGCAAGCCTTGTAGCGCCAAAGGTAGCTGGGAGAGTTGCTGGAAAATTCTCGCTTTACACATCCATGGCTCTGCTACTGATCCTCATAATTGGAATGTCGGCTGGCATTATTTACTTGATCTTAGTAGTCGCGGAGATGACCGTGGACTTCTACGCCCTAATAGCCTTTCTTCTGGCAATAAACATTCTTATCTACTTGCTCTCGCCTTACATCATAAACATGAGCTATGGAGCAAAGAAAAGCGAAGAGCTGCAAAGGTTGGTGAACGAGGCTTCAGCCACCCTCGGAGTAAAACCACCGAAGGCGATGGTTGTTCAAAGTCCCCCGAATGCGTTCGCCTACGGTAACTTTTTAACTGGAAAATTCGTAGCAGTTTCGGACACTCTTCTCAACATGCTATCGAGAGATGAACTCATGGCAGTTATCGGCCACGAAATCGGGCATCACAAGCACAGGGACAACCTTTTCATGCTTCTCCTCGGTCTTCTCCCCTCGCTGATCTTCTACTTGGGCTACATGCTCATAAGGTCCTCATCCGATGAAAGAAGGGGGGCACAGCTTGCAATCGTTGGCATAGCCGCAGTTGTGATCTCCTTCGTAATCCAGATTCTCGTTCTTGCTTTCAGCAGACTCAGGGAGTACTTCGCCGATACCGCGGGCGTGTTTGTCGCTGGAAAAGATGCAATGCAGAGGAGCTTGGCAAAGATCCACTACTTCTACTCAAGGTATCCCTCAGTGAGAGCTGAGATCGCCGAGAGCAAGTTCAGAACTCTCTTCATTTACGCTCTTGTTAACGCTGTTGCTGAACCTCTGACAAGAATGGACATAGAAAGGCTGAAAAAGGAGAAGGTATCGCCCATTCAGGAATTCCTCTCAACCCATCCACCAATTCCGAAGAGGCTCGCCTTCATAGATAGCTTGAGGTTTTAGATTCCTCAAATTTTCTTGGAAGTTTTCTTACCGCACCCATCCTCACGAGCTCTATTGCGTTCGCTATTTCGATTAAATCGTCAAAACTGTTGCTCCTTATTTTGACCTCCTTTCCGAAATCCATAGAGAGGTTCAGAACATTCGATCTCGTAAGACTCCACCAGTAAATGAGCAGAAGTCCAATTCCAAGCATAGAAGTGGGCACAATGAAGAAGAGAAACGCAGAGATGAAGGAATTTATGCCTGGAGCAAATGAATAGAGTATCGCGGAAGCGATGAGGAACGTCAATCCAGCGATGAAAAAGCCCCACTTTTCCTCCCTGCAGATCTTGATAGCCTTGATTCCGGAAATGTAAACTATCTTCACATCATCCTCACTCTCGAAGAGAATCCTGTCTTCTGTGATCTTCACTTTTCCCGTTTTTGCCCTGAGGTCGTTTTCGACCGTGTAGACGTTTGTTTCGAAAAGAACCTTCTCCGGGATCGCGAGTTCCATGAAGAAAGTGTTCTTTTGAAAATAAAACTTTTTCTTATAAAAATGTAATCCCAAAGTGCTAACAGGGCAGAAAATTTTAAAAAATTCCCTCCAATCTTAAGCAATGAGATCCTTTTTTTATCCCAGAAGCGTCGCGATTGTCGGCGCCTCCGCTGAGAAAGGGAAAGTTGGTAATGTTATTCTGAGGAACCTGAAGAATTTTAGGGGAAAGGTGTATGCGGTAAATCCGAAATATTCAGAGATCGATGGGGTTGCGTGCTATCCATCGATTTCCTCGATTCCGGAGGCTGTGGATCTCGCAGTTATTGCAGTCCCATCAAGAACCGTGCCTAATGCCGTGGCTGAATGCGGACAAAAGGGAATTAGGAACGTTATCGTGATTTCTGGCGGTTTCAAGGAGATCGGCGTCGAAGGAGCGAGGATTGAAATGGAGCTGACTCGGATTGCAAGGAATTACGGAATTAATCTCCTCGGTCCAAATTGCCTTGGAATGATCAACGCTGAAATTGGTCTGAACGCGACCTTCAGCGAGTTTATGCCGAAAGCAGGAAATGTTGCCTTTTCGAGCCAGTCTGGAGCTTTTATTCTTGCGGTTATCCTCTGGTCCCTGAGGGCGAAATTCGGATTCAGCAAGATCCTTAGCTTGGGCAATAAGGCTGTGCTGAGTGAGGCGGACTTCCTGGATTATTTGGCCAGAGATGATGCCACAGACGTGATAATGCTCTACGTTGAAGGAATTGAGGATGGAAGAAGGTTCATGGAGACTGCGAGGAGGGTCGCTAAGGAGAAACCAATCGTGGTTATGAAAGCGGGAAAAACAGAGAGCGGTGCAAGGGCTGCCTCGAGCCATACTGGAAGCCTTGCGGGAAGCTATGAGGTCTACAAAACAGCATTTCAGCAGTGCGGAATTTTAATTGCGGAAACGGTCGAAGAGCTCTTTGACTTTGCCTTCGCCTTGTCGAGATACAGAAGCTCAGGGGGAGTGGCAATAGTGACGAACTCAGGAGGTCCGGGGGTTATGGCGTCTGATGCGGTTGAAATTCATGGGCTGAGGCTAGCTGAACTCAGCAATAAGACGATAGAAGCTCTTAAAAGATTTTTACCACCCTCTGCCAGCCTTTACAATCCCGTAGACATTCTCGGAGATGCAGACACAGACCGATTCTCAAAGGCGCTCGAGGTCGTTGCCAAGGACGAGAGAGTGGGTGCGGTAATTGCAATTCTAGCTCCAACCGCTCAGATAGATTTTAGCAAAGCAGTCGAGAGTGTTCTTTCAATTCAAAAACCAGTATTCTGCTGTTTCATGGGCATAGACGAAAAAAACGAGGAAATTCTCATAGAAAATAGAATTCCAAACTTTTTCGACCCCACGAGAGCTGTTAAGGCAATCTCAGCGGTCGATCGCTACGCGAAATTCGACTTCAGCGAGAGGAAGATCACGAGATTTGACGTAGAAAGAGGAAAAGCAGAGAGCATTTTTGAGGAGTTCGTGAAATCTGGGGCGAGATATGTCGGAGTTGAAGGCATGAAACTTCTGGAATGCTACGGCATCAGCACCGCACCCTACGGAATTGCAAGAACTGCTGAGGAGGCGGAAAAAATTGCAGAAAGCATCGGCTATCCTGTTGCGATGAAGATAGTCTCCCCAGATGTGATCCACAAGAGCGATATTGGGGCTGTGAAGCTCGACGTCGGGAAGGAAGAAGTTAGGAGCAGCTTCTACGAAATAGTCTCGAAAGTTGAGAGCTACATGCCTGAAGCGAGGATAGAGGGAGTTTTGGTCCAGAAGATGGTGAAGGGAGGCAGAGAGGCGATACTGGGCATGAAGAGGGATCCTCAGTTCGGAAACGTGATCATGTTCGGCCTGGGAGGGATTTACGTAGAGGTCTTCAAGGATGTGGCATTCAGAATTGCACCGCTTAGCCTTGAAGATGCGCTGGACATGATAAAAAGCGTTAAATCCTTTGCCATCCTTAAGGGCATAAGAGGGGAAAAGATGATCGACATAAAATCCTTAGCGGAGACAATAGTTAGATTTTCCCAGCTCAGCATGGATTACCCGATTTCGGAAATGGAGATCAATCCGTTAAAGGTTTTCGAAAAGGGGTGCGTTGCATTAGATTTCCGAATGCTTTTGGAGGTGAAGAAATGAAGAGGCTGATGGTATCCTCCACTGAAAGCTTCTCTGGAAAAAGCGGTTTGGCAATTTCACTTGCATTAATTCTGAGGGAGAGAGGCTACGATGTCGGCTACTTCAAGCCCTTTGGCATAAATTCCGTAAGGATTGGAGATCGTTTATGTGACGCTGACGCAAATTTGGCTGAAAGCCTGCTGGGTATTAAAAATGCGTGTGCAGTCGTTCTCGATCGTCCATATATAGACTTCGTCGTCTCAGAAAAGCCAGAAGAACTGAAAAATAGAATCCAAAAGGCGTTCGAGACTCAGGGGGAGAAGGATTTGATTCTGATAGAGGGTTCGCACAACTATCTGACTGGTGCCACCCTCGGGATCTGCGACGTTAACATGGCTGAAATGTTGGACTGCAGGGTTTTGATGGTTTCAAAGTTCAGCGATTTTTCCGTGGACGAACTAATATTTGCAAAGCGATTCTTTGGAGATAGAATGGAGAAATTCGTTTTCAATCAGGTTTTCGGATACAAGAAATCCTATATCGACTTCATCTCAGGAAACATCCTGAAAAAGCACGGTCTCGAGCTACTTGGCGCGATCCCGAAGGATATTGCCCTTATCGGTCTGAACGTGAGCGAAATTGCCAGTGCAGTAAGGGGAAGATATCTAGTGAAGCCCGAGAAAGATGAGAGCGTCGAGCAGATTCTCGTGGGGGCGATGAAGACCGAGACAGCCTTGTCCTATCTGAGATCAGCAAGGAACTATGCGCTGATCACGGGCGGCGATCGTGGTGACCTGATCGCACTTGCAATCGAGAGCGGCGCGAAGTGTGTTGTGGCAACTGGAAATTTAGAGCCACCCGCTCAGGTTTTGAGCTTTGCGGAAAAAAATGGTGTGGCTGTTTTGCTCGTCGGGGAAGACACCGCAACGACTCTTTCAAGGATAAACGAGAAATTTGGGAGGATGAGAATGAGCGGGGAAAAGATAGGCAGAATGAAGGAGCTGGTGGAGGAAAACGTATGCATCGATGAACTCGTTGCCTATCTCGGGCTTAGTTGAGCGGTAGCTCCATGTAAAGCTCGTAGCTTGCGAGAGTTGTCTGGAAACCGCATTTCTTGTAAACTCTGATGGCCCTCCAGTTGAGGCGGTCTGTAACGAGAGTGATCTTCTTGTAACCCTTCTTTTTTGCGAAGTCTATTATCGCCCTGACCATCTGCGTTCCAATGCCCTGGTTCTGGTACTCCCTTGCAAGGTAGATCGCTAAATCGACAACCCCAGGATTATTTTCGTCCTCAACTATCGCCAAATGCCCGACAATTTTCCCCTCGTGCTCGGCAACGATGGAAAAACCCTTTTCTTCGAGATAGGTGATCCAGCTCTCTATCGATTTTCTGCCCACAGGAGGAAGGCCGAGAGAACGGTCTTCAGGATTGTAGTTCTCATACATCTTTATCAGGTCTTCCCGGTCTTTCTTTTCGTAAGCTCTAATTCTGATTTCCCTCCCGAGCTTGTCCTTGAAAACGATTGGCTCGAATTCCACTTTTTACCCCCACTTTTTCGGCTTGCAATTTCTGCAAACTGGCACAACTTCAATGAACTCTCCATACAACCCCTTTTTCCAAACTCCAACGTAGCGTAAATCGTCAAAGCAAACTGGATTTTTGCAGAAAAAGCACTCCCTCCATCCTCTGTTTTGATCTTTGCTCTTAAGTTCTTTCTCGCAAACAACACATCTTATTTCCATATCTTCACCTTCCGAGAACCCTTACAAGGTCTGAGGAGGTGAAAATCCCCTTAATTTCCTCACCTTCCATAACAACTAACCTTCTGACCTTCATGTCAGCCATGATCCTCGCAGCCTCCTTGACGTCGTAGTCGGGAGAAATGACGATCAGTGGTGAGGAGGAGTATCTGCCAACTTCATCTTCAAGGCTTCCGGAGAGCAGGACTTTCGATAGCAGGTCTCTTTCGGTGAATATCCCAAAAGGCTTCCCCTCTTTTGTAACTATCACGCTTCCAATTTTCCTTTCACCCATTATCCTGCATACTTCCCTAACTTTCGTGCTGTAATCAGTCATAACAACGTCTCTGGTCATGACATCTCCTATCCTCATGCTCTGACATTTGTAATGGAAACTATATCATTTTTTCCCTTCTGCAATCGTAAAGTAGATAATCGTGGAAGGAGCGGAGAAAATGATGAAAGGCAAGGGCTCAAGGTTCGAGAGGGATCTGATAGGGGAGCTGTGGAAAAATGGTTTTGCAGCAATTAGAGTTGCAGGAAGCGGGGTGTCGCATTTTCCCTGCCCAGACATAGTCGCTGGAAATGGCAAGAAGGTGCTGGCGATCGAGGTCAAGATGAGAACCTCGCTTCCACTCTACCTCTCAAAGGAAGAGATAGAAAAGCTTAGAAAGTTTTCCGAGATCTTTGGAGCAGAGGAGCTTGTGGCTTTAAAACTGCCGAGGAAGGATTGGAAGTTTTTTAGGATAAGGGACCTCTGTGAAACTGGCAAGGGATACAGAATCGATGAGGAGACTTATGCGAATGGAATGGACATATACGACATCAAGGGACTTGAACAGACTAAATTAACGCAATAAGGGTGCTCTCGATGGCAGCAGCGATTAAAAGCGTTGGAAAAACGATTCTTAGAAATCTACCAATTGCAAACTTTATCTTTTCAGCAATCTTCTCCCTGCTTTTTGCAAACTCTATTCCCAGCCAGAATCCGTAGCTGCATGCCATGATAACAGCGGGTATTTCGAGTATACCGTGTGGCAGGAGAAGTAGGATGAACGTGATGAAACCTATCTTCTCTCCGACGAGCTTTGCAAAGAACCCGATTATCACTCCGTTTGCAAAGAGGAATAAAACTGGAACGATGCCAAAGAAAACGCCGAGGAGCATGGCAAAAAAGGACTTCACCGAGTTGTTGATAAGTATCAATGCGAATGTAAACAATGGGTTCGGTTCCGACACGATTCCTCCAAGCTGCTCTTTTATAGATTCAATCTGATTTTGAGCGAATTCGGGAAACATGGCTGCTAAAGAGTATCCGAAATAAACGGAGAGGAGGAATACAGCCGAGAGCATCGCAAAGATCCACCGGAGGTCCATGAAAGTAAAAAGTCCCTGAGTTTAAAAAAAGTTTTTAATCTCTTATGTGAACTGAGCGCATGAGATGGTTCGCTAAGATTGCGGCCATAGTGGGTATGATCTTGCTGATCTATGGCACTTACAATGCCCACTCACTGCCGGCGAATATTGAAAGCTACAGAATAGTGTTTTTCCACGTCCCATCTGCAATTACCGCTTATATTTCCTTCACGGTGTCCTTCATCTCCGCTGCTCTTTATATTAAAAGCGGGAATCAGAACAGAGACCTTCTTGCATTCATATCGGCAAAATACGGCTTTTTCATGGCCTTGGCTGCATTTATCAGTGGTGCGGTATGGGCAAAGGTAACCTGGGGTGCGTACTTCAACTGGTACGAGGTCAGGGAGGTAATAGTTCTGCTACTCCTCTTTGTATATGCAGTATACTTCTCGATAAGAAACGTCGTCGAGAAGGATAAGGAAAGAGTCTCGGCGATTTATCTGATCGTAGCGTTCATAACGGTTCCCTTCAGCTACGTTGCTGGCTTCTTTTCCCCGCTTCATCCCCGTCCTTTCGAATCCGAATTTTCTTTTGATTGGTTAATGAACCTTTTTGTCATGATTCTGGCCTTTTCCCTGCTTTATTCGGCATACGTTGCCTTAGAATACGGGCTCGCCAAAGACCAAAAGGCTCATAAAACTAAAGGGCATCAAGCTGAAAAGGGCTCGTAGCCTAGCACGGATATGGCGGCAGCCTCCTAAGCTGCAGGTCGCGGGTTCAAATCCCGCCGGGCCCGCTATTTTATTAAAAAGTCTTTTAAGCTTTCTGCCGAGCTATGATCTCTTCACCCCACTCGATTTTCGAACGGGTATTTTTTTCTCTCAATGCGCATGAAAAACCTTCGATAAAACATGCAAAACCAAAAATCTTATATACAACAAAATAATGAGGGTTGCCATGGATTGGAAAAAGTTTGTGATGGGTTTAGGGTTACTGCTGGTATTGGGACTCCTTGGATGCGCTGAACAGCCGCCAGCAACTCCAGCTCCGACAACTCCTGCTGCGACCACGCCCCCAGTCACTACCCCACCTGTCACCACTCCACCCGTTACCACTCCTCCAGCAACAACTCCAACGACCCCTGTTACAACGCCGAAAACGACTCCTCCCGTGTCTGCTGAACCTATAAGAGTTTGTGCTCTCTTCGATCCGAGACTTCCCGTGTTCAAAGGAAATATTGAAGCCATAAGGGCTGCTGTTGAGGCAATAAATGCCCAGGGAGGAATAATGGGAAGAAAGGTTGAGTTCTACCACGAAGACACCCAGAGAAAGGTTGACATCGCGATAGCTGCATACAGAAAATCCGTAATCGAAACTGGATGCAAAGTCGTGTTCGTTGAGGGTGTTTCTGAAGAGGTAATGGCAATACTTGAAGAAGGTGCAAAGATCTATCCATCAAAACCACATATTACGATGGCTTCTCAGGCAGGTGTTGAGACTACATTCAAAGTAATTGAAAATTACGACAAATACAAGTTCTACTTCAGGAACCTTCCGCCAGACCCAGACTTGAACTACAACGTCGCCAAGTGGTTCTTTGACATTGCAAAGAACACGGTTAAGGCAAAGAGGGTTGCACTGCTTCTTGAAGATGCTGCATGGACAAAGTGTGCACGAGAAGGCTGCAGATTTGAATCCAAATTTGGAGTATTCGAAAGCAAACCGATGAAGGACTGGGTCAAAGAAGAATTCGGCATGGATGTCGTGTACGTCGCCCACATAGCTGTGGGTGAAAAGAACTTCCTCCCGATGCTTGAGGCTATAGCTGCAAGAAACGCCGACTTCATTTTCGTTCTCTCAAGCTGGTACACCGATACAACAACGCTCACAAAGCAGTGGGCAAGCTCAAGTGCTAAGAACATCCAGATTGCATTCTTTGGCGGTCCAGCGCAGTGGATGGCTGCATGGAACCTAACTGGTGGTGCAAGTCTTGGCACTATTGTGATGGTATACGACTACGAAGGAATGCCAGAGGTAAGTCCGACGACCTTGCCTGTGGTAAAAGCTTTACACGCGAAAGGCTTATCACTTGACACTTCCGCCCATTACTACTACTCTGAGATGATTAGGATAAAGGAGGCAATGGAAAAGGTCGGCAATCCTGATGACATCGATGCCGTCATAAAAGTCATGGAAGAAATGTGGTTCGAGAACCACACCTCAATACCAGTGCCATGGCAACACTTTGGCTATAAGAACGCGAACTTCCACTCTTACACTGGCGGACCTACGCTTAATGCACAGATCCAGTGCAACGGAATCCCAGTATACATAAATAGACCAGAAGTAATGGCTGAGCACCAGTGGCCCGAATCGGTCGTTAAAGCCATGAATCCCGCAGCATACAAGCCGCCAGCAGAGCTCAGAAAGATCTGCGGAAAGTGAATTTAAAACCAAAAGTTTGTTTTTTAATTTTTTGAAGCCCTTTCTTCTCCTTTTCCTGAACTACAAGCGCAGGGCAATAACGCCATAACTTATCATAGCAGTCACACCGAAAGTTTAATATTGTCCTTTTGAGTCAAACTGCCATGCTTGGAATGGAGTCCGAAACTTTGGCTTGCTTTGCTATAACAATACTTGCTCAGATCTTGCTTCTGCTGGTCTGGGCGCTGAGGTGGAGGTGACTGAATGCTCGCCTGGATCGTCTTTCTGGCCTATCTGATAGCCATCGCTGTAATTGGCTACTATGGAGCTAAGAGGACGAAAACAGTTGCAGACTTCGTTGCCGCGAGCGGTCAGCTTGGCTTCTGGACTTATTCTTTGCTAA
>CAZZIT010000071.1:0-3882 GCA_964654365.1 uncultured archaeon | reverse complement strand
AAGCTGCTGCTCCACAATTTGGTCTATGACGCTCCTGCATGCAGCAGCTGCGACATCTTCAGCCTTTGCTCCGCCAGCCAAGGCTGTTGTGAGATCCTGCATTCCGAAAACGATGCAGTATGAATTCATCATTATCTTCCTGTAATCCCCCCTGGTCGCCATCTCTCCAAACTCCATTATGTCAACCCCGAGCCTTCTTGCGGTGGTTTCCAAAAATCTTCCCGAAGAACCTGCACAGATCCCTCCGAGCGTGAAGCTGTCGGGAATGCTGTCGTGAGCTGTAATTGCCTTGTTGTCCATTCCGCCTATATCAAGGATCGTCGCGTCCCCTTTCTGCCTTCCAGCAAGAAACGTTGCCCCCTTTGCTCCCACCGTGATCTCATCCTGAATTATTCCTGCTTTCAGGTGCTTTCCAATCAGAAATCTGCCGTAACCCGTGGTGCCGATAACCTCAACTTCAGACAGTTTCACTCCCGCCTTTGTCAGAGCTTCCTCGAGCACCTTGTCCGCGGTTTGAATTATGTCAACGGTAGGTCGCCAAGCTGTGCCGATGATTTCGTTGTCCCTCATGACGACGGCTTTCGTCGTCGTTGATCCAGAATCAACACCAACTGTAACCCCTTCATGCTTGGTTCTCGCAAGAAGGTGCTTTCTCCTTACTATGTTCACAAGGGCCTCCATCCTCAGCAGGAAGTTTGCAGCCTTGCTCCTCTCTGTGAATGAGTATGCAACTACGGGAACTCGGAAGTCCTGAAGGTATTTTCTGACTGCATTTCTAACCAAAGCACCCTCGGCACACCTGAAGCATGTTGCTACAAATGCAGCATCTGCGTCGCATCTCTCCTCGGCAACAGACTTAGCCCTTGCCATCATCAGCTTCAGATCTCCCCCCTTTACGACTATCCCGAACTCCTCGTCCACCTCTTTCACGTCCTGAAGATCCACTTCCGGAATCACGAGTTCGCCGCCAACCATTTCGATTGCTTTCTGGATCTCGTGGTAAACACCGCTGTATTCAGCACCGCATGAAAGCAAAGCCACTTTAACCATTAAATCACCCCAGACCACTTAGAAATCCGAAGACGCCATTTAAGAATTTTCTCGCCTCTTCCTGAGTCCTTGGAAGGTTCAGCTTTATGAAGGGGATCCCCCTCTGCTTTATCAGGTAGATGAGCATATCGTTGTGCGTGCAACCCGCGCAGCCGAATGCGTATTCGTATTCGGCAATCAAACCAGCTTCTGCTTTTTGTATTAGCTCATCCCACACTCCGAGCCTGCCCCTAATGCCCGAAGGCATCTCTATTGATGCGTACTTCAGGCCCCTTACCACGTACTCTGTTGTTATATTCCTTGGCGGTGCATCGATTTCGGGGTCTCTGACAAGCTTCGCGATTTCTGTCATCATCGTTAAAGGATGGTGCCCGCTTCTCTCGATTAGGTCTGCCAAAATCAGGCTGTTGATCGGGTGAACGATTACCCTCTTCGGTCTCTTGGTCCTTTCAATTTTAAAATCCTTTATTGCCTCCGCTATGAGAGGAAGAAACTCCGACTCGAATTCTATTTGATAAAACCCCGTCCTCGCTCCTCCACCACGTTCAGCTCTGCAGATCCTCTTATCCCCGACTGGATAGCCTCTTTCCTTGGAGAAGACGTAGTAGTATTCTTCCCGTATTATTTCGGCAACTCTGTCGACCTTCTCGTCCTCCCCCTCAATAATTGCCCCGAAGCATGTTTCCTTCACGATTCCGTCGAAACCCAACTCGATTATCCTGAAAACGAGCTCCTGTGGCGTTGTACCCGCTTCCGGGGATAGAACGAAATATCTGACCTTCATTCCCCTACCTCCATGAGGTATATTGCGTCCCCTTCCTTCGAACCTCTAATCACCTCGAAGTTCTCCAAAACTACGCCAACGATGTTCGTGGATTCGAAACGCTCTGCAGTGGGTCCAAAATCCCTGCTTTCGCTGAATCTCACGCCTATGAGCCCAGCGTGCTTTCGAGACATGTTTGTAACTCCTATCTCTCCAGCCCTTACGAGCTCTCTGGGAGTATTTTCGGGAATCAAAGGCTCTTCGAAGTTAACGGATGGCTTGAAAACAACAAGGTCTTTTGTCTTGAAATACACTGGTAGCTTTCCCACACGCCTTTTCACAAGACCGGAGGCAATTCTGAAATATAGAGCCGTTTTGGGCGCCAAATCCTCGAAAATCTTCACCTTTAAAATCTTGTTTGGCCTGACACCAAAAGTTTTAACTTCTCCTCTTGATAAGATTTCAAAAGTATTTTCAGGCATCTGCGAAACCACTATCGCGTCATCGCCTGTATCGCCCTCCCTCAGCTGCTTTAAACCCTTTTCGGAAAGCAGTTTCTCTGCCTGTAACTGGGTCAGGCCCAGTAGGTCGATCCTGCCTGGGTTCGTAACCACCCTTATCAAGTCGCCCTTCTTAGCTACTTCGAGAAGCTCAATACCGCTCTCAACGAACCCAACGACGCAGTGGTCTCTGTGGGGCATTCTGTCTCGAAGATACACGTAAATGTCTCCTGCGTTCTTTCCCGTTCTCCTTATGGTAATGGCTCCCCTGATTCTCCTCTCAGGGTTCTCTTCTCCCAAGCTGATTCCCTTTATACCCTTAAATCTTACGTAAGTATTTGTTACCTCCTCCACCCTGCAGTTACTTTCCAAAACTGCCATCGCATAATCTGAGGCCCCTGGAAGATCCCTCCTCAGGTTAACTGCAAGTTGAGAGTAAATTTCATCGCCTTCAAGTACCCTCTCACCCATTTCAGCCTTCGTCTTAATCCCGACTGAACCCCTCCTGTCGAGAACTGGCTCTATTTTCTCGATCCTTTCGCCGATTTCGAGTAGTCTCAAAGCCCTGAATCCCTCAATCACCCTGCCGATTACTCCGTCAGCGATCGTGCAATGGCTGATCTGATATCTCGCTACCGCGAACATCAGGAATGCGCTTTCCTTGCTACCACCTGCAAGGCTGATAAAAACCTCTCCAGGCTCGTATTCGTGCTGAACGCCTGAGCACGGCAAATCGCAGGAAAATGGGCCAAAAGCTAAAACCCTCTTGGTCCTCCAGGAAACCTCCAGTCCCAAAATCTTATCCTTAACCGCATTCCAAAGTGCTTCGTTCTCTACCTTCAAGGTCACGCTCTCCTTCCCGATCTTCAATTTAAAGGTGTCTGCCAGCTTCTCCTGATCCTTTCTCTCACGAACTATAACGATGAGATGACTAGTTTCAGGCAAAAGGTCGGAAATTGAGGCATTCTGGGGAACTTCGACCTCTTTCCCGTTAATCCTTATCTTCATGCACACCTCATTTGGCAAATCAGTATTTAACCTATTCGATTGTTTTATCCCTCTTTCAACATCGATTTGCGGGCTCAGGGAAAATTCAGCAAAAGATAAATACATGCGAGAGAATTGCTTCTGGCACTGGAGGTGAAAAAGTTGACGGAAGAGATCATCCGCTTAGAGGGTGTCTCTAAAAAGTTTGGCGATAATTTTGCGCTCAAAAACATCAATCTGAGGATCAAGGAAGGAGAAACTCTTGGAATTATCGGCGTAAGCGGAAGTGGAAAGTCCGTTCTCATCCATCTCCTTAGGGGTTACAAGGATTACGAACCCACTGAAGGCAGGGTAATATACATTCTTTCTGTTTGTCCGGAATGCTACTGGGTGGATTCGCCAAGCAAAGATGACCAAAATTGCCCGAGGTGTGGGGAGAGGCTAAAGAAAAGGGAAATAGACATCTGGAAGCTTGAGGACAGGGAGCTTGCATCTGCAATCAGGAAGAAAGTTGGGATAATGCTCCAGAGAACATTCGCCCTCTTCAGCGAAAAGTCGGCTCTTGAGAACGTGATGGAAGCG
>CAZZIT010000070.1:0-8210 GCA_964654365.1 uncultured archaeon | reverse complement strand
ATACGTCGTTGCCGCATAGGTGAGCGCAGCCACAATTCCGCTTACGTTTCTCCCCGCAACGAAGTAGTCCTCGTCCGAAATTACCCTTCTCTTCGCAAGAATCGCTATTGCGGTTCCTATTACCGCGTAGACTAAGAGTGCAATGAGCATCAGCATGCTACCACCTCGACATCGCTATGTATGCAAGATATATCGCCGAAACCAGGCTCCAATAGATGTAAGTAGTCAAATCCACGCTCTTTATTGCTATAAAAGGCACGGACATTGCCAGAACGACGATTAATCCCTCAAGAGCCTTCATCGAACGATTGTTCGATATAGGATATAAAAACCTTTCGCTTTAGCACCGAAGGATCACAAACCCAAAGAAAAAGGGACGGAAGGAATCTTGCCGATGCAGTATTTTTCTAACACCATGCTGAACCTCGCACTTTATGGGCTTTTCCGATCATTTCGGAAATTTTGCATTCTTTCGCCCTGCAGAAGGCCAAAAGGCTTTCCTTCAGGCTGTAGAATATATTCTTGCTGAAATAAACTGCTGACCCGATCTGCACGGCTTTTGCGCCTGCCATTATGAACTCAAGGACATCTTCGAAGTTTGTGATGCCTCCGCAGCCGATTATCGGAATCCTCAACACCCTGTAAAGGTCGAAAACGCATTTCAGTGCTATCGGCTTTATTGCAGGACCGCTTACACCACCCGTTACGTTACTCAGAACTGGCTCTCCTGAAATTATGTCGACCCTCATCCCTGGAAGAGTGTTCGATATTGCCACAGCATCCGCCCCAGCTTTTTCCAAGGCTTTTGCGAGGTTGAGGTAGTCGTGCACCGCAGAAAGCTTCGGGATCACCGGTTTTTCCGTTGATCCCTTCACAGCCTCGACTATTTCGCACGAGAGCTCGAGATCTTTGCCTATATCCATTCCCGCCCCCCTTACGTGCGGACAGCTTAAGTTGAGCTCGAAAGCATCTGCCATCGGAAATATTTCCGTTAGCTTCGAAAAGTCTTCGGGATTTTTTCCGTAAAGGCTCACAATGAGCGCAGATGCTTTGTTAAAACTCCTTAGCTCCTCTGCAAACTTTTCCGCAGGTGGAGACGCGAGGCCAACAGCGTTCAGAAGCCCACACCTCCAGTTTACAACGGTAGGATTCCTGTAACCCTCCCTGCCCTCGATGCTAACAGATTTCGTCACAACCGCTCCTGCCTCTTTTGCTATTTCGTTGAGGGATGAAGAGAAACTCCCAAGGATCCCGCTTGCGAGTATCAGCGGATTCCTGAGTTTAATTCCGCAGAGATCGACTTCAAGCATAGCTGAAGGGGGATCGAGAAGTTATAAGTTTGTCGATATGCAACGAAAAATTAATATAACTCCCCATCCTTTTAGCGAAAAAACGAAAAGGAGGGATAGGAATGGCAGAGAATTCGGTGTTTGTTGGAAACAAGCCGGTTATGAATTACGTGCTTGCAGTGCTGACCCAGTTCAACAGCGGAGCCTCGGAGGTTTCAATAAAGGCGCGCGGTAGAGCTATAAGCAGAGCTGTCGACGTGGCAGAGATTGTCAGGAAGCGCTTCCTGCCCGATGTTGACGTGAAGGATATAAAGATCTCGACCGAGCAGGTCAGCAGTGAACAGGGTTCAGCGAACGTATCCGCGATCGAGATAACCCTTTACAGGAAGTAAATTTTTATTTTTATTTTAATGATTTTTGAAATTATCGCCTTTGGTCATCCAAACATCACCGCGAGACACAGAACTACCCTCGAGATAACCAAGGATCCCGAGATCTCGAAGAGGGCTGACTGCATCATCGGTGTGAATGCTGATAGGAGCATCTCTGAAATCCCTGAAGAAGCGAAGAATGCGATTAAAAAAGGTTCCAGGGTTAGGATCGAGCTTTACCTTCCCGATTACGGTTTAAGGGACGAAGTTTTCGGCTTTGGCGATCATAGAATGACCTTCCTGCATGAAAGGGACATCGTGATCAGAAAGAGCAGGTTCGTCTGCGGAAGAACTCTCATAATCTCGGCAAGCAAATCTGCTCTTGAGATAAGCAGAGAAATTGTAGATCTTTTGAAGGATAAAAAAACTGAATTAAGGCTTATTTTTAAGATTGAAGGCCAGATAGGTTAGAGCAGAGGCAAGCAGTCCGGGAACTACTGGATAGGTGAAGTACTTTGGATAGAAGTAAACCTGCCAGATTATGCATACAGCCGTGGCAACGATCATGGAAGCGACAGCAGCTCCTTGGCTTGGCTTTCTGGAGTACAGCAGCGCCAGCAGGGGAATAAGGAACGCAGAGGTTATAACCGAAAAGCTGACCCCGACGATTCCGACAATGATGTCGGGCGGACTTACGGCAAAGGCAACGGGAATCAGCGCAAGCAAAGGGATTGAAATTCTCGTTAATTTCAGGGCTGTGGAATCCTGAATCTTGGTGGCGTTCTGGATAAGATCTCTGACGAGGGCCGTTGCAGATACGTGCACGAGGGAATTTATCGTCGACATCGCTGCCGCTATTATGGCGGCGAGGAGTAAGGCGTTAATGCCCTCTGGGAGAACCTTCATCGCAATGTACGGCACAACTCTGTCCACATCCTTCAGAAATGTCGGAACTTCCTCCTTTGGAATCACCAGCCATCCGAGTGGGCCTATGCTGAAGACGCAGATGGCAAAGATGCCCACGATAAGCGGTGTCAGGATCATCCCGTAGGCCAAAACTCGCTGGTCTTTCGCTGCGATGAACCTGACAACAAGCTGGGGGCTCGAAAGCTGGGCGATGCTTATTGCAAATGTGAGGCTGAGAACGAACGGGATGACCATTCCTGAATCAACTACAGGCTTTGGTCCAAGCTTTCCGAACTCGAAGAGCTCGGGCTTTGTTTGAGCTAGCGTATTAATGGCTTCAATACCACCAAAGTAGTAGAACAGGGATAAGAATAGCAAAATAGCGCCGAAGAGCATTATAAAACCCTGAATTATGTCTGTTGTAACGACCGCACGAAATCCCCCTATTGCTGTGTAGAGGGCGACGATTACCGCCGTAATCAGCAGTCCGTCGAAGTAGCTCACCGGCAGCATCGTCTGGAGTAGGTTTCCTGCACCCTTGTATATCGACACCATGTAGAATTCGAAGAAGAACAGAATTATGAGGGCGCAGATTATCTGTGCACTCTTGCCGAAGGACTTCCCGAAGAGCTCTGGAATCGTCATTACGCCATGCTGATCGGCGATCCTCTTCATCGGCGGGGCAATGATCAGCCATGCCATAATTGCGAAGAGGATGTGGAAGAAGATCAGAAAAGCGCTCCACTGAAATCCGAGCAAAAATCCAGTGCCGCCACCGCCCAGAAAAGCTGCAGTGCTGAAGTATGTTGCGAAGAATGAAAAGCTCACGGCCAAAGCTCCGAGTTTCTTTCCTGCGATGTAGAATTCAGGCAGATTTTTCGTCCTTCTGTACTCGTAAAGGCCTATGACCACCATTAAAATAAGATAGGCGATAAAAACCCCAAGAATTAGTATCATAACATTCTCCTCGCCTTTCTGTACGCCACGATCAGACCGAAAAGAACCAGAAAGACGGATGCTCCATAAACAGTTTCGATTATCATATCCTCACCACCCTTTTTGCCTTTCCCTCAAACCTTTCAAGCGCGCCTTTTTGAAGGGCAACAATTTGGGGATTTATCCCGATGAATTCCCTGAAATCCCTTGCGATCTTTGAGATCAGCTGGGAATCCCCCTCGAAAAGAACTCTAACCCCAGATCCGACCTCGATCTTGTACTGAGTTATTCCGTAGCCTGCAAGAATTCTCTCGACGTCGCTCGGATAGAACTTGGCACCGCTGTGGATGATCATATCATCCGTGCGCCCTCTAATTCTTTTAAGCGTCATGTGCTCGATTCCGCATTCGCAGCGCTCCTTTGAAACGATCTCCGAAATTTCACCGCTCCTGTACCTGATCAGGGGCATTGCTTCCCTGTTTATCGCCGTGTAGACGATTTCACCCTCCTCACCCTCGCCGAGAACTTCGCCTGTTTTCGGATCCACGACCTCGACGATGTAGTTATCCTCCCACATATGCAGACCCCTTCTCAGCGGGCATTCGAAGCCAACAGTTCCCACGCCCCCCATTTCCGTCAGCCCCGGGATGTCGAAAGTTCTTGCATCGAATGTCTCCTCTATCCTGTTTCTCATCCCATCGCTCCATGGTTCGGCGCCGAGAATCATTTTCTCCACAGGAAGCTCTGCAGGCCTGATTCCCAGCTCCTCAGCGACTTCCGCAATTCTCATCGGATAGCTTGCCGTTGCGCACAGCACCGTAGTGCCGAAGTCGATCATGAAGCGGATCTGGTTTCTCGTATTTCCGGCGCCGATGGGAATGACAAAGGCATTTATCGCATCCGCAGCAAAATGGAACCCAAATCCACCGTTCCAGAGGCCAAATGCAGGCGTAATCTGGATGACATCCCTTTTAGTTATTCCGGCAATTTCAAAGGCTCTGAGCATCATCTCCTTCCACTGCTCGACGTCATTTCTCGTGTAGGGCACGATTACTGGCTGTCCAGTTGTGCCGCCGCTCATCTGGATTCTCACTATTCTTTCCTTGGGCACGCAGCAGATCTTCAGCGGGTAAGCGTCGCGCAATTCTTGCTTTGTAGTGAAAGGAAGCTTTGAAATTGTCTCTGGAGTTATTTTATCGATGTCTATTTCCTTGAATTTTCTTCTGTAGAATTCCGAGTTCTCATAAACGTATTTCAGCGTGTACCTTAGCCTTTTTTGCTTGATCTCCTCTATTTCCTTTCTGCCCATGTGAATACCATTACTCACGCTATAAGAGCATATTCCCAGTATTTAAGTTTTTGCCTTTTAGAAAGGAATTTGTACCTTAATGGCAAGGAGCTCCTAACGATTGTTCGAGGCTCACGACCGCCTTATTGGTGGGAGAACGATCAACAAACATATCTTAACACAATTATTTAATTTTGACAATAACTTATCAGGAGAAAGATTTATATCCTTCATGATGATGAGGAATTTGGTGAGAATATGACAAACATACCGGCAGAGCTTAGCGCTCTGCCCTTGGAAAGTCTTATCGGGAAGCCTTTGGAGGCTGCTGTGCGGGCACAGGCGTATGCTGCAATGACAACAGCGAGATTCGTGCAGGAGGTAGGTTTGGATCCTGACACGGGGGAAGTTAAAAGCATCACCTTCAAATTCCGACGAAAGGTCTTGGATCCCGATACGGGAAACGTGACGGAGGAAGACACAACGGTCGAGGCACCAATTCTGACCATCCTTCCGGTGCCTTTTATAAGGATCAAGGACATGACGATACACTTCAGGTTCATAATAAAAACCACGGATGTTGACACGCAGCAGCACGATTTCTCTTCAAAACTCTCTGCGAGAGCGGGCTGGGGATGGGGAAGCGTTAAGCTAACGGCGAGCTACGGATACAAGAGAGAGACGAGATCCGAAGTGGACAGAAGCGCTGAGCTTGAGATAACAGTTAACGCAGTTCAGGATGAGATGCCCGAAGGTCTGAGAACAATTCTTTCGATATTGAAAGAGGCAATGGCTCCGGCAAAGTGATTTCATGCCCGAGACAACCGCACTACTTCTCGAACAGATCATTTCTGCCCCTTTGATTGCGATCGTTCACGCACAGAAGGAGTCGGCAGTATCAACCCTTCAATTTTTGATTTCCCAGATGGAGGAAAGAGAAGAAGCGGGGAAGAAGAAAAAGATACCCTTAATGCTAGATTTCAGCTATACCCAAATACTTCAGGATCCAGAAAGCGGAAAAATAGAGGCTGTGCCAATGAAAATGAGCATTCCGATTGTCACGCTTGTCCCGATTCCCTATATCAGCATCGATGAGGCCGAACTTGAATTTAAAGCGAAGATCGTAACTTCGAAGGTCAGGGAAGATAAGGGGCTGAAATCGGTCTCTCTTTACGCGATCTACGGTGCTAAGGAAGACTTCGATCTTAGTGGGGAACTTAGAGTTAAGATAAAGGCAAAGAGAACCGATATTCCAGAAGGTTTGGCCAGAATGGTAACAGCTCTAAGCAATTCGATACCGGTGGTGAGGGATGAGGGAAAGTAGGAATCCAAGTATAGATTCGACAAAAATTTCAATCCCTGATAAGCCAACTGCTTCTGAAAAACCGACAGGAGAGGAGAAGAAGTTAACACTGGCAGAAGTTACGAATAACATTGCCATTTCGCTTCTTAAATCGAAGGCGATGGTGGATCAGGAAAGTGCAAGGATTAAGAGAGAGATCTATGAGGGAGATGAGATGCTGAAAACTCTTCCTCTGACAACCTTTGACATCTCGGAAGTTGAGGTTGAACTGAAGTTTATTCCCAGTAGAGTTGAAAGGGGAGAGGTGGCCATAAACGTGGATCCCGAAATTCTGACAAAGGCGCAGAATGCTGTTTCGACTGTTAAGTTTAGGTTGACGAGCAGAAAGCTATCCGAATACCTGATAGAGGGAAAAGAAAAAATTATAAAATAGTTCAGGGAATTTCCAGCTCCTTGAGCTTTTCCTTCGTCGGAACACCGTTTACCCATCCGCGAAGCCTGTAGTACTCCTCCTTCATTTTTTCAAAGGCACTCGGATCGACAACCTGTCCCTTCGCCGCACCATCCTGCAGCGGCTCAGTGAACAGCCTTTTCGGAAGCGTGTCATCCTTTGCGTCGAAGCCGTATTTGCTCATAATCAGCCTCTCAAGGTTGTAGATCCTTTCTCCGATCCTCAGAAGGCTCTGCGCATTCAGATCCCATCCCGTTACAGCCGAGAGCAGTTTTGCGTAGTCCTCGGCACCGAGTGCAAAGGTCGTGAACAGGCAATTGACGGTGGAGTTAACGACTGATGTGAAATCCTGGAAGGTCTTCACCCACTCAGCCTTTCCTTCATACTTCAGCGGGTCTATTTTTTCAGGGAAGCCCGTTATTTCAGGAGCAACTGTGTAACCAGTCACATGACATCCGCCCCTGTTTGCCGTTGCATAGTTCAGCCCGATGCCCTTTATCGCCCTCGGATCGTACGCGGGCATCTCGAGTCCCTTGACGCTCATAGAAAGCTCTGGAGCGCCAAAGAGTTCAGCAAGCCTCCTGCTGCCTAAAGCTAAATATTTTCCGAACCCTGCTTTGTATGCAGTCCTCCAGACTGCATCTACAAGCGCTGAAGCATTTCCAAAGGAAAGATCCATTCCCTGAAGGTCTTCAGGCTTCACGTATCCCTTTTCATAGAGCTCCATGGCACAGGCGATCGTTGAACCCATCGATATCGTGTCTAAGCCGAGCTCGTCGCAGAGATGGTTTGCCTTGATCACAGCTTCGAGCTGCATCACCGCGGTGTCGTTTCCGAGAGCCCATATGCTCTCGTATTCTGGCCCCTCGGTATTCAGGATCTTGAAGAACCCCTCCTTAACCTCCGTGGCCCTACCGCAGCCAATGCTGCAGCCCCAGCAGGCGATTCTCTTTCTCAGAAATTCTTTGGCCAGTCTTTCACCGCTTATCTCATCCGCCCTCTCATTGTAAGCTTTTTGCCAGTTCTTGAAAGGCAAACCACCAGCGTTGTTGATAACGTTCACCAACACGGCTGTACCGTATTTTGGCAGCCCCGTGCTGGTTATGGGATTGGCCTTGAGCTTCTCTAAAGCTTCTTTCGATGCATTCTTGAACTCTTCAGCTTTTACTGGTTCTGGCTTCTTTTTACCTGATACCACAATAGCTTTGAGCTTCTTCGAACCCACTACAGCCCCAACACCAGTTCTGCCCGCAGCTCTATGTTCGTCGTTCATTATTGCTGCAAAATAGACGAGGTTCTCTCCAGCTGGACCAATGCATGCTACGCTTCCACCATTGGCCAGAGCCTTTGTCGTGTCAAAAACGTTAAGCCCCCAGAGCTTCTTTGCAGACTTTATCTCTGCTCCGTTTTCGCTTACATCAAGATAAACAGGCTCGTCACTCTTCCCCTCGATAACTATTGCATCATAGCCCGAGAATTTCATAAAAGGCCCGAACTTGCCACCGCTGTTTGCAGAAGCGATGCTTCCAGTCAGAGGGCTTCTCAGGGCCATCACATGATATCTTCCTGATTCAGGAAAGCCTGCAATGCCTGTAGCAGGACCAGTTGCGAATATTAGCACGTTTTCCTCTCCGAATGGGTCTATATCCCTTGCAGAGATTCCGAG
>CAZZIT010000069.1:0-4144 GCA_964654365.1 uncultured archaeon | reverse complement strand
GAAGCTCAGAAGAAGGAGCTCGAGGAGATCTGCAACAGGGTTCCAGCAGTTATTTCACCAAACTTCAGCATTGGCGTTAATGCATTCTTCAGAATTGTCGAATTTGCCTCTTCGCTTCTTTACGACTGCGACGTCGAGATCTTCGAGATTCACCACAGGATGAAGAAAGATGCCCCGAGTGGGACTGCGATAAAGACCGCAGAGATAGTAAGGGAGATTCTGGCAAGTAAGGGCAAAAAGCTTGAGCTGAAGTTCTGCAGGGAGGCAAAGAGAGGGGAAGAGATCGGCGTTTTTGGGCTTCGAGGTGGCGATGTTGTTGGAGAGCACACCGTATTATTCTTTGGAGATGGAGAAAGGGTCGAGATAACGCACAGAGCTACGAGCAGAGACTGCTTTGCAAAAGGAGCCGTTATAGCGGTAAAGTGGATATCAAGAGTAAGCAGACCAGGAATCTACAGCATGCTCGACGTTCTATCTGAAAATGTGCCTTCCTGAAACATTCATTCTTATCAATGGCTTTGTCAGGTGCCTTCTGGCACACGGGGGAACTTCGTAAAATCCTTTCTCAATTTTTCTCGGCAATTCAACCTTTATTTTCTCGAAAAATTTTGTCTTGCATTTCCTGCACCTATACTCCTGTCCTCTCCCAGACGATTCCATCCTCTTTCCGCAGCTCGGGCAGATTGGGTTGAGGAATGCGAACTGCTTTTTCAGCTCCAATATTCTGATTTTTTCAAGGTTAAGCGTATCGTTTTTCACAGAACCGTAAACTTCAACCGTGTCCTCAGGAATAAGGGCTCTAACTATGTTCCTGAACTGCTTCGTTGGTTCAAATGCTGCACACTTCAGCACCTTAGATCCTGTCTCAATTTCGAAGAACACATGGCCACCTTTGATCTCGTAAGGCCTTTCTTTCAGCTTTCCCACTACTCTGTAGGACCTGAAGTTCCTGATCTCTCCATCGCTGACGATATGCATATCGGTGGCGTGATTCGTGAGGAAGATCTGCCACTTCTCAAATGGTTCCGTCTTCACGAATTCGAGAGCCTTTTTCAGCACTTCTGTGTCCTCTCCCCTTAGTCCGAACAAAACCGGACATGGTGTTCCCGGAACGGCCATAACGACGTCGTTGCACCAGTCCACGGTATCGAAGATCGCGGGATAGAAGAGCAGATCGAGGTCGTAGAAGCTCTCTTTTTCGAATTCCCTTGGCTTTCCAATTCTTTCAGGCATTCTGTATGTGATCAGCTCGTAAACAAAGTCATCAAGCCGTGCACCAACCGAGGCCAAAGCCCCTATCAGCCCCCTACCGTTTTTGAACTTCAGATACTCTATTTTCAGCCTTTCTAAAATTTCCAGTGCATCCTCTATTCTGAGAACATCTTTTATTGCCTTATTCGCAAATTCTTCCAGCAATTTGGCTTTTTCCTCGCCGACGAAAACTACTCCAGGATTAGTGTTTGGGTCTTCGAGCTCGGCATAGCTTTCGACGACATCCTCAGCGATCTCAACTGCCCTGTCAATATCCTCTACTTCTGCAAGGAAACTGACCGCACCATTCCCTCTCGTTTTGAATGGAATCGTCGGATTAAGCCTTATAAGCCTTGGAAAGCCCAAGAGTTGGCCGACCTCTTTAAGCCTTTCGATCAGAATGAGGGCGAGGTACGTTGTGCACATCCCATTCCTGCTGTCAGTGTCATCGATTCCGATCCAGACTCGCATAGAGCTTTGCAGTCAGCAAATCCGACTTTGTTCTCTCAATTCCCGCTCTCGCAACGTCGAGCTTTTGCCTTAAGTTGGGGACGAGCTTGTCCGGGAATGAAGCAAATGAAAGGAGCTCAGAATAAATTCTTTCCATTATTCCCAGAATTTCCTCTGCTTTTTCTAGCTCGTTTGAGATCATTTTCGAAAGCGCAAACCTTCTCAGTTCGCCAATTGCGTCTGCAAGGCCAGTGATAAAGGCAGAGTGCGAGATCTCGAAGTCTAATGAAAAATCAAAGTTTCCCTTCACGGCTTTTTCAAAAAATATCGCTTCCGCAAACTCCTGCATTGGTTCGAGAGTTATGGAGAAGATCTCCGGAAATCTCTGGAATTCCCTGAGCCTTGCAATTATTTCTGCCCCTTTCATGATGTTCTCGTCAGCAAGCTCAAATTTGTCCTCGTGAATTGCAACGATGGCTTTCGAAGCGAGAATTCTCAGCTCCCTCGAAAGCTTTAAAAGCTCCTCACGAGCCCTTTCAAGTTCCTCAAGCCTCACTCTGCAATCCTCGATCCTCATAGGCTTAGCAAACAAACCCTGCTCTGTTCGGATTCATCCACGATCTCATACCCTCTTCTGCTCAAAAGCCTGCTGAATTCAACGACGTCAGCATGCTCAGGCATGTTCTCTGCCTTTAGTCTGAGCCTCGAGTAACCGAGGAACATGTAAGCCTTGGCCTCAATGTAATCAGGCTCCGCAATCCTTATAAGCCTGTCAAAGCCTTCAGCAGCTTTTTCATCCATGTTCAGACCCTTTATGAGCGTCAATCTGATCACAGTCCTTGAGCGCGAATCCCTCAGGACTTTCAGACTCTCCAAAATATGGCCCCAGTAGCTCTTCGGCGGGCGATTGAGAGACAGATGGCTTTCCTCGCTGTAAGCTGTAAGGCTAAGGTATAGCTGTGTCGGGTTCACTTTTCCAAGCATTTCGGGATTCGTTCCGTTGGTGACGAGGAAGGTCGTGAAGCCGCGATTCTTGTAGCATTCTACGAGCTCCGGCAAATGGGGATAAAGCGTGGGCTCACCGATCAGGCTAATAGCAACCTGATTTGGCTCTTCAGCCTCTTCAAGCTTCTTTCTGTTTATCCCCTTGGTACCGTAAAAACCACTTAAAAGTCTTTTTTGAGCCTTAATGCTTTCATCAACTATCCTCTCGGGCTCATCCCACCCCCTGAAGTCCTTAAGCAATTCGAGTGGACGCCAGCAGTGAACACAGAGCTGGTTGCACATCAACGCGGGGGTCATCTGAAGGCAGCGGTGAGATTGGATGCCGTAGAATTTCTGCTTGTAGCATACCCCCTCATCTCTCAGTGACTTCTTAAGCCAAAGACATGTCTTCACCGCGGAGTGGTTGAATATCTGGTATCCCTTGAGCTCCGAGAGCTGTCTCATATCCCCAAGTATTTGTTTACAAGCTCAATAAAATCATTTGCCCTGTCGTTAACGAGTGCAGAAATTACTGCGACTCCTGAAACGCCTGTTTCGAGAACCTTTTCAACGTTATCCATTTTTATGCCTCCAATAGCGAAAACAGGCAGATTTGTGGCTGAAACTATTTCCCTCACCCCTTCGATTCCTATTGGCTCCCTCACATCCTCCTTCGTAGTGGTCCTGAAGACAGGTCCAGCTCCAAGGTAATCAGCTTTCCAAGCCTTAATTGCTTCTTCGACACTGTGAGCGGAAATGCCCACGATTCCGTCGAAGATTTCCCTCGCAGTTTCTAAGGGCATGTCTTCCTGGCCAAGATGCACACCATCAGCGTCGCTCGCAATCGCAACATCGATCCTGTCGTTCAAGATCAGCAAGGCATCGTAGCTATATGTTAGCTCCCTTAGCCTCCTAGCTGTCATTATAAGCTCCCGATCCTTCATCTTTTTCTCCCTGAGCTGTATGATCCTCACGCCCATTTCAAGGGCCTTTTTCGCAAGTTCTTCGTGTTTTCCGAACTTCGAGTCCGTGATGAAGTAAACTCCTCTGAGCATCGTAAAGATTTATTGCAGTCTGCATAAATTGGTTTGGTGTCCCTGAAGGAGATGCTGAAGGAAAAGCTGAGTGAAGAGGAGCTCAAAGTCCTTCGCAGAAGCTTCGAAATAATCGGAAACATTGCGATACTGGAGATACCCGATGAGATCATTGAAAGAAAGGATTTAATCGTGCAGGCAATTCTAAAAAGGCATAAAAATGTGAAAACGATTTTGAGAAAAGTGGGTGAGGTGGGAGGAATTTACAGGGTTGCAAGCTACGAGATGATCTACGGCGAGGAAACGGAGACGATAGCAAAAGAGCATGGATGCCGATTTCTTGTGGATCCAACCAAGGTTTACTTCTCTTCAAGGCTTTCAACCGAACGGGAAAGGGTTGCAAGGCTTGTAAAGGAGGGTGAGAG
>CAZZIT010000068.1:0-4313 GCA_964654365.1 uncultured archaeon | reverse complement strand
AAGCACATCGCCCAGATCGTAGGCATGCAACGGCCCAAGGCGAGTCTTTACTCCCCTCCTTCTCTCAAAATCTGCCCAGTTGCATTCTGCTGTAAGCCCAGGGACTAAAACGAGATCGTATTCTTCAACTGGGACTTTTTCAAGCATTGAAGGAGTTATAAAGGCTGCAACGTCGATATCGCACACGTAGACGTCTGCATCGCCAGCCCTCTCCCTAAGGAGTTTTTCCGCAAGCTTTCCTGTAACGACAAGAACCCTCATCTAAAAAATTATTTAAAAGCCCCAATAGGGGTTACTTCAAAATCGGTCCCACATCGGGATATCCCTGTCTCTGTCCCGTTCCGGCAAGCTTCTGCAGTCTCTTCGGGTTTAGGAGTAAATCGACCGCATTCCTCACGTGCTCCCTGATCCTGTTCTCAGCCACTTCTAAAAGCTTTTTCTCGTCCTCAGCCTCATCCTCGTGCACCGTTACGTCGATAACATGCTTTCCCGTAAGGATCTGCACAGCAATGAGCCCGACGCTCATTGCGAGATAGCTCACCAGATCTTTCTGCGTCCTCCCAACCCAGCCCAGGGAGATGACGATGTCGCAACCGCTGTCGAGGAGCTTCTTTACGGCAACAGGTAGATCTTTTATCCCCGGCACCGTGTATCTCTCATACCTTAGCGCAGACAGCTTTCTAAGCTCATCTATCGCGATCTTTCCCATGTCTATTCTTGAAAAAGTTGTGTCGACAATCCCGACCTTCATGGTTGCAGTTCCTTCCTCGCAAACTCGAGTGCGGGCCTGATCAAATTCTTTCTGAGCATTACATCCTCAATAGCGGTCAGCGTTGCCATCAATTCGAACTTTCCTATATTTCCCATCGTCGCAATCCTGAAGATCTTCCCCTTAACCTTGTCCTGTCCTCCGCTGAAAACTATGCCGTATTCCTTTCTCACGGGATCCCTGAGCTCCTTTTCCGTGATCCCCTCCGGAATCCTTATCGCCGTAACCGTGTTTGAGTAATCGGAATACTTGTCCGGCTCCGGGAAGAGCTTGAGCCCTGCGTTAACTGCCCAGCTGCGCACAGCCTTTGCAAGCTTTCTGTGCCTATTTATCCTTTTCTCCATTCCTTCCTCCTTTATCATCTTAAGGGCCTCCTCCAAGGCGAAGAACAGGGTAACGGCAGGTGTATAGGGTGTTTGGAGCTCGGGCAGCTTTTTCCTGTATGCCTTAAGATCCAAGTAGAGCGGGCACTTCGGATTGTAGAACTCCCAGGCTCTCTCGCTCACAGCAACAGCAGCGAGCCCCGGTGGGGCGCCAAGGCACTTCTGACTGCCAACCACAGCAACGTCTATTCCCCACTCATCCATCTTCACGTAATCCCCGCCAGCAGACGTAATTGCGTCCATTATCGTGAGCGCATCATACTTTTTCGCAATCTTCGCGATCTCCTCTGCTGGATTCAGCATTCCCGTCGATGTTTCGTTGTGAACAAATGCAACGGCTCTCGCCCCGTTCTCTAGGGCTTCCTTAAGCTTTTCCAGATCTATTGGCTTTCCCCACTCAAAGCTGAGCCTTTCAACCTCCGCATACCTTTCCGCAATCTCTCCAAGCCTTTCACCGAATTTTCCGTTCTCGAGCGTAACAAACTTTCCGACCTTGCTGAAAGAAGCTATTCCAGCCTCGACACCTGCAGTCCCTGAACCTGAAATGAAGTAAACCTCATTCTTAGTTCCAAAAACATCCTTCATAACCTCTCCGCAGAACTTCAGGATCTCTCCAAATTCCGCGGAGCGGTGCCCAATGATTTGCCTGCACATTGCTTTAATAATCCTCTCGTGTAGCTGAATTGGCCCCGGAAGCATTATAAGCATCTCAACCACCTCCATACCTCTCCAATATTTTCTCAATTATCTTTCGGGAACTGCAAAGTCCGCAGTTCTCCTCAACATTTATCCTAACAACCTCGCAATTGAGGCTCCTCTTCCTGAGCTCCTCTCTAAGCAATTCCTCGCTGAAGTGCTGGTTGTAGCCAAGTGCAATCACGTCGGGCTTTAGCTCCATTATTGGCCTGAAAATGTCGTTTTCGTCACCCAAAATTGCCTTGTCAACGTATTTTATTGCCTCAACAACTCTTCGCCTCTGCTCCTCGGGGATTACGGGCTTTGGCTTATGCTTCACATTCTTCTCCCTTGCAACAATCACGATTAGCTCATCTCCAAGCTTTTTCGCCTCTTCAAGGAATCTAATGTGTCCCGGATGTATTATTTCGAATGTCCCCGTTGCGACCACTCTTCTCATCTCCACAAATTCTGGGACTTTGCATAAAACACTTTTCTAACTGCATTCGTCAATCCGTTGCAAGCTTTGCATCGTAGCCAGCCTTCCTTATGATTTCAATGAAATTTTCAATCTTCTGTCCCTCAGCTATTTCGAGCTCGAGCTCCTTAAGGCTGATCCCCCTAACCATAGCTCCAGCACTCTCGAGCTCCTTCCTGAGCTTTGCAATGCAACCCTTGCACTTCAGCCCGGTGAGAGAGAGCTTGACAATCATGCACAGAATTTTGCCTAGAGTTTTTTAACTCTTCTCTTCCTGCATTAAACCGATGACCTTCTCTACTCTCGCCTCCACCAGCTTTGGCTCCCCGCAGACCTTTATCGCTGTCTCGGGATCCTTAAGGAGATTTCCTGTTGCTATGCAAACCACAGTTTCGTCCTTTTCAATCATTCCAAGGTTTGCAAGCTTTATTAGCCCCGCAACGCTCGCTGCAGAAGCTGGCTCAACTCCAATCCCATTCTTCGCCAGCAGCTTCTGTGCCGAGATTATCTCATCGTCGCTTACAGTTTCAGCAAGGCCTTTTGACTCATATATTGCTCTCAGCGCCTTTTTCGCATTAACGGGATTACCAATTCTTATGGCAGTTGCAAGCGTCTCCGGATTTTCAACTGGTTTTATTTCCAGCTTCTTTTCCAAAAATGCCCTGTATATCGGTGCCGCTCCAGTAGCCTGAATTCCGGTCATCTTTGGAAGCTCATCGATCAGCTGAAGCTCCAAAAACTCCTTGAAGCCCTTGTAAATGGCAGATATGTTTCCAGCATTCCCCACTGGGAGAACAACCCTGTCAGGTACACCAATTTCGTCTACTATTTCATAAGCGATCGTCTTCTGTCCCTCAAGCCTGAATGGATTGACGGAGTTCAGCAAGTATATCCTCAGACGGTCGCAGACCTCTCTTATGATTTTCAGCGCGTCATCGAAGTTACCCTTTATCCCTATAACTTCAGCGCCATGCATCAGCGCCTGCGCAACCTTTCCCAAGGCTACCTTTCCAGCGGGAAGGAGTACGTAAGCCTTAAGCCCAGCGCTGGCAGCGTACATCGCCATTGAAGCCGAGGTGTTTCCCGTCGAGGCGCAAGCTACTGCCTTTCTTCTGAACTCAAGCGCCTTTGTTACGCCGACTGTCATTCCACGATCCTTGAATGAGCCTGAGGGATTAAGGCCTTCGTGCTTGACATAAATTCTGTGTATTCCAAGCTCTTTCTCAAGCCTCTCCAGTCTGTAAAGAGGTGTCCCACCTTCTTTAAGCGTCACTGGCTTCGATTTGACTGGAAGCAGCGATCGGTATTTCCAGACTGACAGATCTTTTCCGTTAAGCTTAAAGTCTATCTCGACTTGATTCAAATCAATTTGGACTTCGAGCAAACCGCCGCACTCGCAGTTGTAATTTTCTTCCCTGCTTTCTTTTCCGCAGTCTATGCATTTGAGAGAGTACATGCCTCAAGTGGTCTCTCAACTTATAAAGTCTTACAGCAATCCCCCAGAGAACCGACAGCCCCAAAACGGAATTTGCTGTCAGAGTAAACAACCCGAAAGATATATTGGTAAGATGTCCGCTACTGATATCATGGAAGTGGTTATTGCTGGTGCTGGTGCAGTTGGGATGAAAACGGCTTCAAGGCTTAGAAGAAGAAATCCTGAAGCAGAAATCACTGTTGTTGAGTCTGGAAAATGGATATCATTTAGCAGATGCGGACTGCCATACTTCTTGGAGGGGAAAGTTTCCAGCGTAGACGACCTTCGGAAGACACCTTACGGAGCTGTGAGAGACGAGAACTTTTTCAGCAAGCTGAAGAATGTCAAAGTTCTAACTGAGACGAAAGCACTGGATATAGACAGAGAGAAAAAGATTTTGAAGGTTTCAAAAAATGGGAGCGAGGACGAGATCAACTACGACTACTTAGTCATAGCTACAGGAGCAAGGGCTGTGAGACCGAGAATACCCGGGATGGATTCTGAGAGAGTTGTCGGCCTATACTCGCCTGAAGA
>CAZZIT010000067.1:0-4907 GCA_964654365.1 uncultured archaeon | reverse complement strand
TAATAAACCCTTACGACGCTGGTGTTTTTCCGCAAGGAGAAGTGATACTGCTGAACTCGAATGAGAATCCATACGAACCGAGCGAAGAGGTTAAAAAGGCATATCTGGACTCATTGAAAAGGATAAACAGATATCCCGACGCAAGTTATCCAGCGCTAAAAAAAGCGATCTCCGAGTATCTGGGAGTCGAAGTCGAAAATTTAGCCCTCGGAAGCGGGTCTTCCGAGCTGATTTCGAGGGTCTGCGAGATCATCGTCGAGGAGCTTGACAAGGTCGCAATCCCGATGCCATCCTATTCGCTTTATCTCACCTATGCCATGCTACGCGACGCTTCTCTTTTACTTCCGATCTACGAGCGCTACTCCATAACGCCTGACTTCTTTGAAGAGGAAAAGCCAAAGCTCTCGATTATCTGCTCTCCCAACAATCCAACTGGAAACTGTATCGACAGAAAGATCGCGGAGAAGATAGCCGAGAATTCTGGATACGTTCTGATCGACGAGGCATACGCAGAGTTTTCCGACAAAAATTTGCTCGAAATGGTGCAGGAATTCGAAAACGTGATAATCCTGAGGAGCTTTTCTAAGTTCTTTGGGCTTGCAGGCCTGCGAATAGGCTATGCAGTGGCGAGTAGAGAAATAGCGGAGGCGCTGGAGAAAGTAAGGCTGCCGTTTGCGATCCCTACTCCAGGAGTTGCTACCGCAATTGCAGCTTTGAGATCGCTCGACCACTATCTTGATCTGAGAAGAAGGATTGTTGAGGAGCGTGAGAGAGTTTCAAGGGAGCTTAAGAGACTTGGTTTCGAAGTTTTTCCTTCTGATGCAAATTTCGTTCTTTTCAGAGCCGAAAAAGGTTTGTTTGAAAAATTGCTTCAGAATGGCGTTGTCGTAAGGAGCCTGAGCGGTTTGATCGGTCTCGAGGGGGAATACATAAGAATGACGATCGGGAAAAGAGTGGAGAACGACAGAGCACTCGAGGTGCTGGAATCAGAGAGTGGCAAATCCCCTGCATAAGAGATATATTCCAGCGTATTCGGGAACCTCGACAGTTTCTCCTGGATACAGATTCAGTTTCTCTCCACCAATGCCAATTTTCACCCTCCTGAGAACCCTTAGCCTGACCTTTTCCTCTCCAAAAGCAATCGCGTCTCTCAGGGGATCGAAGGAGTCGAGGTCCTCAACCTTCATCACCCTCAGCCCGCTTCGTCCGTGAAGCGTTCCCGGCAGTCTTATTAGCCTTTTTACGTCCGCCGTCACGGGCACATCGATGTGCACTCTGAACTTCTCGAGAACCTCCTCCGGCTTTTTCAGCGCCTTTAAGAGCTCTTTTCCATCCAAATTTTTCTTCCGCTTTATGTAGCTGGAGACTCTGATTGCGATTGTTGAGTCCAGAACCCCCCTCTTGTCAAAAATTTTAGGATTGTTAATCGTGATATAATCTACTATCTCCCTTCTCTCAGCCGATTCGAGCTCTTTGAAGTCTTCATCGAGAACATGAACGTGGTATCCTCGCCCTCCAGAAAAGTAAACCTCAGTCTCCTTTACCCCAAAGTCCAATTTGAGCACCTGCAGGAGCTTTTTCACCTCTTTCTTGGCGACTTCAAGTGCCTTTTCAATCGAGCTCGTCTTGATCGGCAGGTGATCCGCATCGATGTCAAAGATTAGATCGGCTCCGAGCCAGCCTTTTTCCTCCATCTTATCCTTCCCCGGATTTTTGTAATACGCGGATGAGTAGTAAACGTGGGCGGGAACATTGGAAACTGCATAGCTCCTAAAATCCTCCTTAGAGGAAAAAGATATGTGTCTATGCATGTAAAACTCCGGAAGGGCTTCTAACGGCACAAAAGCGAATTCCCTTTTCTCGAATTCTTTTGGCATCTCTATTTCAGCTTTTCTGTAGTATTCGAGGAATTTCACCATCAAAAACTGCTTTTCTTCCATATGTAGAATCCAAGACCCCTGTAGTTAACAAGCCTTCCGTCTGCGTAATCTCCATGGAGGGGCTTTATTATGCAGTCAGCCTCGATTCTATTTGCAAGTTGTTTTATAAAAGAAAAAAGCTCGGGCGGTGGACGTATTGAGTAAACGAGTTCAACTCCTCTGTAGAGCTCGATTTTGGGGTCTCTGATATCATCGATGAAGAAATCAACATTGGTTTTCACATCCCGAATGTCTGTTGCTATTACCTTAATACCCCTCGAGGCGAGGTATTCGGCCACGGCTGTGTAGTTTCCAATTCCGATTTCCGCAACCCTTCTGTACCTAAGGGCGATGTACTCGGCAAGGGAGAGCATTACCTTAATATTCTCTTCTGCTGTATAAGCTTTGTGCAGGTGGTCATAAGGGAATACTCGATGAGCGACTTCAAAGATGTCCTTGAAATAGATAAGGAGGCATTCAATCCAAGAAATCCCTCTTTTGACATGTACGTTTACCTTACATACGGAAGCGACATTTTTGTTGCGGACATCGGTAATAAGATCGTTGGATACGTCGTTACGATGGACCTCGATCAGCTCAGGGGAAAAATAGTCTCACTTGCCGTGAGAAAAGAATTCAGGGGAATCGGAATAGGAGAGCACTTGATGAGGAGAGCCATTGAAAGGCTCAGGGAGAAGGGAAAAAAAGAGATAGCCCTTGAAGTCAGGGTTTCCAACAGAGTTGCCCAGAGGCTATACGAGAAGCTCGGTTTTAGAATAGTGGAAACTATCCCAAACTACTACAGCGACGGCGAAGACGCTTACTACATGGTGCTCAGGTTCAGCGAGCAATGATCGTTGGAACCTGATTCTCGATCGCTCTTAGGCTTTGCAAGAGTCTTTCTCCGCTGTTTTCCTTCAAGACTTCGGAAATTCCCTTGCAAAGAAGCAAAACCGCCCTCTTGTGGTCAGCTTTGCTTCTGTTCACCTGCGCGGGATTTATTCCGAGGGCTTCATAGGCTTTAAAATGCCCGCCTGCCAAACCTGCATTCTCTAAAATTCTCTTGATGTTGAAGAGCACCAGATGCAGCACGAGCACTTCTTCCTTTTGCATCATTAGTTAGTGGAATAGTATCTATAAAAACTTTTCTCTCATTTCTGAAAAATTTTTACATGTTTAATTAGAGTATATAAGAATAAATCGTTATTTTCTAACCTCCTGAGATCACCCGTATTACAGTTATCTCGCCCTCGGAAACAAGGTCGTCTACGGGAACTGGAGTCGAGTCCCTTACGAGAACTACAGTCTCAGGATTTATCTTCAACTCTTCCAATAACTCCGAGTACCTCTTGCCTTTCTCGACTTCCAGCTCCTCCTCCTTCCTCCCAAAACCTATAAAAATTAGTCTGACTCTCATTCTTCGGGCAAAACTTCCTTTGAGATCTCCTTTATGCTTTTACCCTTCTCAGGTTTGAGTTCGTTTACGTTCTCTTCGAGTAGCTTCTCGTCCTTGCTCAATATCTTCTTCAGCCCCTTCTTTTTAAATCTCTTCCAGTCAAATCGCCTCATACGCCCACCTGAGAGAATTCTCAACTTTTTAGTAGAAAAACCTTTTGCTAAAAATTTATAATTTCAGCTTTGAGCTAAATCTCCCCCTTCATTCTCTCGAGTCTTCTCCTGATCTGCGCGAGCTCGTCCTTGGTAACGCTAACCCTCGCGCCAACCTCCTTCAGCTCTTTGTTAAGGTTTCTGATCTTCACGAGCTGCACTATGTTGAGCATTATACTAATGATGAGCAGTATAACAAGGGCAAGACCGACTAAAGTGTCGAGCATCTTCTCACCTCTTTCTCCTGAAAACCTTCAGCATTTTTGCAATTGCCCCCTCTTTTTTGGCTGCAGCTGAAACGCTGACCTCCTTCCTCTTTCCAGCTATCGTGTAAGCGAGGTCTCTTATTGCCAAAGAGGCCGGTGAATTCGGTGCGCTTAGAATTACGGGCTTTCCGAATGCTGCAGACTTTCGCACTTCTGGATCCTCTGGTATTATTCCGATAACCTTTGTCTCGAGTATCGCCTCGATTTCGCTTTTTGCCATGTCAATCCCCCAGCCAGTAAGTCTGTTTATCACCGCACCCAAAGTTTTTGTTCCAAGTCTCTCAGCGACGATCTTAGTCTTAAGTCCATCCGTTATCGATGCTATTTCCGGGTTTACTATCAAAAGCAGCTCCTGAGCCGCTGCAATTGCAATTACAGCACTTCTTTCAAGCCCTGCAGGAGCATCGAGGATCAAAATGTCGGTGCTTCCGATTATTCTCGTCAGAACTTCTTCAAGTTTTTCGGGATTGGCCTTTCTTAGTCCTTCCAAGCTGACTCCTGCGGGAATTACCTTAACACCGCCAGGACCGACGTAAACAGCTTCTTCGATTCTTGCCTCACCTGCAAGAACGTTCTGGAGCGTAACTGGAAGACCCTCCATTCCAAGAATTAGCTCCAAATTTGCCATCGTTATGTCCGCATCGACTATTGTCACATCATATCCCAGCTGCGTCAACGCTATCCCGAGGTTTGCTGTGATCGTGGTCTTTCCAGTTCCTCCCTTTCCAGAAGCTACGGTTATCGTTCTTGCCATTTAACCACCTTATCATTATTATGATACAACACTATTTAAGGTTTTTGATCCGTGTCAAATAAGAAAAAAAGATACTGTTATATATATCTTCGCATTCCTTCAATTAAAAAATTCTGGTGGGGAGATATGGTGGTGGTTGAGCTTATAACAGGCAGAACCCTTGATCAGGGGGCGACAGTTGAGGAAAAACTAAGTGAGGAATACTTCAAAGCCGTAAACTATATCGAGCTCAGTGAGGGGGACTTCAAATCACTCGAACTAAAGGAAGGGGACAGAGTCAGGGTAACAACGGAATTCGGAAGCGTAGTAGTTTTTGCCAGGAAAGGCGAGGTCCCCAAGGGACTGGCTTTTATTCCCATG
>CAZZIT010000066.1:0-4933 GCA_964654365.1 uncultured archaeon | reverse complement strand
GAGACCTCTTCATCATCAGCAGGGACGGATACTGCATGAGAGTTAGCCTAGACGAAATCCCGACCCAGGGAAGGACCTCTTCAGGAGTTATAGTGTGCAGGAAAGGGATATGGAGGGCCTTCGTTTACGGGGAAAATGGCTGGCCAGCGCTAAATTAATTAATTTCCTGAAACGCTACGCGTATGATAGTTGCAGACGTTAGCATAATCCCCATCGGTGCTGGAGAGAGCGTATCGAAGTTTGTCAAAAGGGCGGTGGAGGAGCTGAAAAAGAGCGGGCTCAAGGTAGAAGTGACGGCAATGAGCACGATAGTGGAAGCTGAAAGCGCAGAAAAGCTATTTTCGGCAGTTCAGAGAGCGAGGGAAGCTGTTTTCGAAATGGGAGCAAAAAGGGTTTATACGATCATCAGAATTGACGAAAGGAGGGACAAGGAACTGACAATCGAATCGAAGAAGCTGGCAGTCGCCGGGGATTGAGTTAAAAAAGCCTCAGAAGGTTACTGGCCTCGCCGAGTCCTTCTCTACTATTACCGTGTGCTCCCACTGGCTCACGATTCCGCCCGATATTTCTGAGAGCACAGGATACTCCCTCAGCACACCCTCTCTGACGAGCTTCGAGATAAAGATTTCCGGAGCCTTTGATAACCATCTCTTCGCGAAGGGCAGGGTTCTGTATTTTTCCGAGATCTCGGAGATAATGTCTCTCAGGAGCTTCAACCTGACTGGCTTTGGGCTTAGAAGGCTGTAGATCTCGCACTCCCCTCTTTCGGAAACTCTTCCTGCCCCATCTGTAACGAAGGGTTCGATCGCTATCACCATTCCCTCCTCAAGCTCAACCCCGTGCTGGATCGCGTAGTTGTAGATGCTCGGCGGAGCGTGAGCGATGTAGGGAAGCAGCCCGTGACCAGTGAGGTTTACGACCGGCCTGAATCCGTAACTTCTGACCGTATCCTCTATTATTTTCCCAAGCTTTGCCGTATTGACTCCAGCCTTCACGGCGTCAATTGCGTTGAAAACCGCCTCTCTGCTCGCCTTTATCAGCTCAGAATGGTCTCCAAGATCGATGGAGACAGCCATATCCGCGATGTAGCCATCTATGTGTGCTCCGATGTCGATCTTGACCAGATCGCCCTTCTTGAAAACCCTTTCATCGTTTTTTGCTGGAGTGAAGTGGGCGGCATCGCTGTTTATCGATATGTTGCACGGAAAGGCTGGCTTAGCTCCGAGCTCTATGATCTTGTTCTCAACGAATTCCGCCACGTCCAGCAGTCTGGCACCGACAACAACTTTCTCCTCTAAGTATTTTGAAACCTCTTTTAGAATTTCACCAGCTTTCAGAGTCTTATCCAGTGCCTCCTCCATACCACCACCTAATACACCAGCTCCTCAACCATTCCTTTCTCGATGGCGAATCTTAGCTCTCTCGCGATCCTTCTACCCATATACATATTCTCCCCAAATAGGAGGTAGGAATACGGAGAGCAGGGAATTCCAACATTTGTTCCGGCCACGATCCTTGCAGAGACCTCGAAAACCACCAGCTCCGCACTTTCATTGAACACACCCTCGATGCAGAATGCCCCGACCATTCCGGGGTATGCGATTTCCCTTGAAACTTCGACGATTCTTTCCGCTGCATTGAATGCCTGAGAGAGCAGACTCTCTCTCAAAACGAGGGGGAAGTTGCCGACAACCGTATAAGTTGGCCCAAGCCTTAACTTTAACTGTTCTTCGGCCGGAATTCTTCCGATTCCATCCGCGTGCTCGTATCTTCGATCTACGGCGATAAGCTCTACCCTATCGTTAACAGGAGAGTAGAAAAACGAGAGGTAAACGTTTGCGCCAATGACGTATTCCTGAATTTCCGCGTTTTCAAGTTCATCCTTGCTCGCGAGACCATTCCTCACCATTTCCTCCGCCTTCCTTCTGAAATCCTCGGGAGAAGAAGCCAAAAAATACCCCCTTCCACCCTTTGCACCCTGAAACTTGACGATGCAGAGCCTGTCAATTTCCTCAGGACTGCTGAATTCCCTCGGAATTCTGACATTTGCCCTCCTGAACCACTCTCTTTGCTTCTTCCTGCTCGTCTCGTACTCCATGAGCCTTCTGTTTCCGAACATCGGGACCTCAAGCTCGTCGAATCTGCCGATGTAAGCGTTGAAAGAGCCGTGGGGTATGAGGATGGCATTTTCCCTCCGTAAAAACTCCTGAACGTGGTCGCTTAGCAGCTCTGCAAAGCTATCGACCTCTATCAGCCTGTCTGCAACCCCAAAATTCCTGTAAACAGCGGTTTCACCCCTTTTGCAGATGCATATCGTTTCAAAACCCTCATCCTTCGCCCCGCGAAGTATGTTCAGTGCAGTATGACTTCCAAGCGTTGCAATCTTCACGTTTCCCAGATCATAACCTCTGAGCACTTTCAGGATTTTTTCCCTCAACTTCATCCCTCCTGCTCTTGAGCTTCAGCGCATCTTGAAGCATAAAAGGATTGTTGAACATCACGTAATCCGCTTTTCCGAGAAGGGAAAAGACCTCGCTTTCGCTGTGATTCTCGTGGATCCTGAAGTATCTGAGCTCTCCAAAAAGTGGCTGATTTTTGAACGGATCGACGACGTGAACGAGGTTTAGGCTTTCGCACACCTTCTTCACAGCGTCATCGCTCCATCCCCTCGGTTCCCAGCCAAAAACGAATTCCCGCTCAACCGAAGAGAAGAATTCCCTCATGTTCCTGAAGCTCTCCTCACTCTCCCTGAAGCTCCTTGGAGTCTGAAAGAGAATGAATTTAGCCTTCAGCGCCCTTGCTATTTCTCTTGTAACCTCCCAGGCTTCGAATACCTGCTTTATCGGTTTGAAGAATCCTGCGTCTTCGATCCTGAGATTTGCTTTACGGTAGGTCGGACTGGACGGGGGATGGGTTATAACCTGCCAGGCTTTGACTGTGAATTCAAAATCCTCTGGAGCCTTCTCCCTCCATTTCCTCGCAGTCTCAACTGCCAGAGGCTTGTAAAACGTCTTCTGCACTTCCACTACCTCAAAAGTTCTGAAATACTTCTCCATCGCAATCGGAAATCCGCAACAACCTATTTTCATCATATAGAGAGCTTTCACAAAGATATAAACGTGATCGTGTCGAGGATGGGGCCGCCGAGATTTGAACTCGGGTCACCGGCACCCCAAGCCGAGAGGATACCCAGGCTACCCCACGGCCCCTCCTGAAAGAGGGGGTGCAGTTAATAAAAGCTTTTAGTCCCCGAGCAGTGATAAGATTAAAAGATCTCAAAGAGGCAATCATGAAAGCTGGGTTGATAGAAGGAACTGGGCGAAAATTGCGAGGAAAACGATTCCGCTGAGAACTGCATTGAGGTAAAAGAATGACATCTGGACCCTCCCCTCATCATGCTTCTCCCGTATTATGTAGTGCTCCAAGAAGAGAAGGATTCCGACGAAGAGGAGCGCGAGGCTGACGATCTGATCCCCCCAGAAAGCAATTGCGAGAAGGACGAAGAATACTCCATGGTTCAGAATCGAGAGCTTTTTCGCGAATTCAACACCAAAATGACCGCCTACAGAGTGCAGTCCCTCTTTTCTGTCGAATTCGGCATCTTGCAGTGCGTATATCATGTCGAATCCCGCTTCCCAGAAGAGGAGAGCGAGAGCGAAGAGAATGAGCTTTTCCGGAAATGCGATGCTGTCAGTAACTGCAATCCAGCCTCCGAGCAGGGCAAAAGCAACGCTGAGGGCGAGGAAGTAATGCGAGAGGCAGGTAAACCTCTTCAGATAAGGGTAAATGTAGGAAACGGCAGCTGGAATGGGAGAAAGCAGGAATGCGGTTTTGTTTATGAAGAACGCGGAAACAAAGTAAATCAGAAGACCGACGAGTGCGATTCCATAGGCTTCTCTCAGCGTTATTAGTCCCGCTGGGAGGTGTCTCTTCGCTGTTCTCGGATTTCTCGCATCTATTTCCCTGTCTATTATCCTGTTGCACGCCATCGCAAAAGTTCTCAAGCCTGTGAAGGCTGTTAGAATCAGAAAAGCAATCTCAGGAGTTATTTCTCCCGCAAGAATTGCGCCCGCATAGGCTATTGGCAGTGCGAATAGTGTGTGCTCTATCTTCACGAACTCAAGGTAAAGTTTGAGCCTCCGCCACATCCTATCACGCTCATTACCTTTTCGTGCAGCTCCTTCAAAACCTTCCTCCTGTCTTCCATCAGCACCACGTCCTCTTCTCCAAGAACGAAGAGGTTGAAAGCGAACGGACTCGGATATGGAGTTCTCACGATCCTGATCTCTATCTCTTTTACGACCCTCGAGAGGAAATCAAGAGCGTTTCTGATGTCCATCGAGTCCTCCATTATCTCCCTATAGGTTTCCCTCAGCACGGGAAAATCAGGATAGTATCGCTTTAAAAAGCTTAGAATTGCATCCGCGTTGAGCTGCTGCTTCCAGACACTCTTTTCCTTCCCCAGATAATTCCTCAGGATCATGAAGCTCCGGACTGCGACATGCCTGAAACGCCTTCTGAGGAATTCGGTGTGATCGAGCGAGCGAATCAGATGTTCCTCAAAGTTCGGAATCACGAAAAGGGACTCTATCTCTGTGTCGTTCAGGAATTTGTTTCGCGGGAGGATCAAGGCAAAGCCGTTGTCGTTCACGACAACCTGCACATTGCAATCCTTCATCAGTCCAACTCTGTAGGCGAAAACTCTTGAAATCGCGCTGTTCGCCCTTCTTCCGATTAAGGTGTGGAAGAAGTAGTAGTTCTTTTCACCTTCGAACTTCTCGATTACGAGCTTTCTGTCCGTAGGTATCTCGCTGAATAACTTCTGCTCGACGAAAAACCTGTAAATGGCATTTGCAGAGTTTTCGTTCAGATTGTAGTTCTCCATGAGCCATTCCACGGCTGAATCAAGCCTTTTCTCCATCTCCCCCCTGAA
>CAZZIT010000065.1:0-6831 GCA_964654365.1 uncultured archaeon | reverse complement strand
CCAGTTCCTACCATGTAAGGCGTAAGCAAAGGCCGAGGAGTAGAGGAAGGAACTGAAAAGGACGAAGAGAATGGCTGAAGGGATCAGCGCGCTGATGTTGACCTTAAATTCCCGCCTAAGGAACATGTCGGCTATGATGGAAAGGAAAAAGACTGCGAAATACTGAACCCAATTCTCCTTAGCCGTAAATATTATCGCAAGGAAAAGGGAAGTTCCTAGTGCATGGAGAACGTTCTTCGTTTCTCTGTACCTAAGGTAAAGGTAAAGTGCTGCGATAAAGCTCGAAATTCCGATTACGTCGTCCCTCGCATATCGGGAGTAGTATAGCACCGAGGGGGAGACGAGGAGAAAAAGGGCCAAAATGTAGGCGCCCTTTCCGATCCATCTTTCAAATCTAAGGGCAAAAAATATGCCAATAATGCTGAACAAAGCCACAGGAAGCCTTGCAGAGAAGTCGCTGTCACCGAAGGCCAAAAAGGAAAGGGAGATCGCAAAGTAAAGGAGGGGACCGTGAAAGGCTGGATCGTATCTGTACGTTGGATACTCCAACACTTGCCTGTAAGCAAACCATGCGTGCACGCTCTCGTCGTGGTCAGGTGGTCTGACATCGAGAAGGGCAATGCGGGATACGAGAGCGATCAGCATCAGTGCAGCGAACAGTTCTCTCTTCACGGAGTGCCTCTAACTAGGATTTAAAAACGTTTTTTATTCCCGCCTCGAGTTCAATAAGGTTTATAAGTAGATTTCCCGTAGGAATCTCAGTCCATGCCGGGGTCGCCGAGTCCGGCTAAGGCGGTAGACTCGAGATCTACTGGGCTATGCCCGCGTGGGTTCAAATCCCACCCCCGGCGTCCAAAGGTTTGTGCTTCAAATACTCTAATCGTTCCAATTTGGGAATGGGAGTAATTTGCTGGCTGAAAAGTTTGTCGAAGCAGAAACTGCTCTCTCTCCTACAGCTCCTGAATTACCTCGCTTTCAGCCCAATTTTCTATTCGAGTTCGATTATTTTCTGCTCATCTATTATCCTCTGAAGCCCTTGTCGATTAAACGGTTAAAAGAGCCGATCCAACGCTTTAACAGCCTATCTCCTTTAAGATTGGACCAGAGGATTTTATCTTTGGCGACTGCTCTTTACTCACTCCAATTAATCTAAGTATATTCCTAGCATCACTTCCTTCAAAATTTCGTGCTTCAGTACGAGCATGTGATCCTGCAAACTCAATTTCATACTATCCCCAAATTTCCGATTCAGGCTTTTTAGGGAAATCTTTCGACCTTTGAATCTTTCAATCCCCGTTTTCAGGGGACATGCAATGCGAGGGCTATCAAAAATTCCTGCAATTCAAAAAATATAAATTTTGCTGTCTCCTTTCAGTAACACCAACTGCATCCCTCGAACTTGGCCTTGGGTTTAAAAAGGGATTCCGAAAGCATATACGCTTAAGGCTTACTGCTTGTATTTATCGAAAACAAAGAAATTCGAATAAAAATCGATCCAGCCAAGAAATCGATCTATAAAAATATCTGAAGCATAAGCTTCCTAATTACAGTATAAGGTATATGATAAATGGGTGAATATAATTCCAATTTTAAGGATGCGGAATTTTATCTTCACTGCTATCTTTCATCTGTAACTTTCAAGCGAAATAAATTGGATTTTAGTTCATTAAAGGTCGTATAAGATTCTCAAAAATTATTGCTATACGATATAGTATGGCATGATTTGGTGTGAAATCGTGTTACTTACTGAACTGAATCTTAAAACCAAAATCCAAAACTTGTCTTGGATCTAGCACCTATTAGCTCACTATCTTCAGCACTTGCTTTACCCAAAGATTTATAAATAGCCTTAGCTTAAAAGTAATGGTGAAAAAGGAAATAAAAGAAGAATTTGGCTGGAGTTTAATCTACATTTCTTCTATTGCCTCTGTTATTTTATTAGGAGTTTATTTTAGGGTTATTTATGGTCCAATTTTCTTTCCATTGCCTATTGTCGTTGCATTTTTTGGTGGAGTTGTGCTTGTTTTGTGCGGTGGCGTCATGTCCTTCAAGTGGCACGAATTGAAGGACAGAATCTATTCGGGAGAACTTGTAACTGAAGGACTATACAAATACGTTCGGCATCCTCATTATTCTTCAATAATCCTGAGCGTGTTCGGAATCTCGCTCTTGCTTCAATCTCTTTTAATCTTTTTATTTGCTCTTTTGAATACCATAATTTTGAACGAAGCTGCTAAAAGGGAGGAGAAGTATTTGATTAAAACTTTCGGGAATGCATACGTAGAATACATGGCAAGAGTGCGATGGCGTTTTATACCATTATTATTATAAACGCTTAAATTCGGATTAATTTTTTAAAAAGTAAATCTTGCTCCGAAGATTAAGGCCACTTTGGAAGCTTGAAAGATTGCTCGAGGGTGGTAAAATTCTGGGTCCGGAGGGATTTGAACCCTCGACCGCCCGGTTATGAGCCGGGCGCTCTGACCAGTCTAAGCTACGGACCCCGCCAAACTCCTTCGAAAAATTTGTATTTAAGGCTTTCGGCCGCCTTTCTGCAATCCTGCCCCTTGAGAAATAGCCGATTTAACTCCTACCTTTTATCTCTACTGACATCTCTGGCTCGTTAAGCTTCAAAATTTCTCCAAAGAAGCTCTTTATCACGTATTCATTGCTTCTAAGGTGGTCGGTGAACCTCGTGGTCGTATACTTCGTTTTTCCCGACGCGACTGCCGCGAACACCATGACTTGGTCTGCAAGATAGGAATCGAAGGCGCCCCTCTTTGAAAATTCGCCATAGAAGTTCTTCGCAGCCTCAACTCCAACCTCTTCAGCCCTCCTGCCTCTCTCCCCGAGCGAGCTCCCTCCCTTGTAGCCACTCCAGAGCGTGATTCCGCTTCCCGTCGAAATTCCGGTGTGAATCTCGACTCTTATCTCCGAATTCAGCCCCTTTTCAAGAAGAAATCTGCTTGCAGATTCCTTCTGCCTTATTGCAACGTGTTCAGGCAAATTCTGACAGTGGCTTACGCCCTCTATTTTACCGCTGCTCTCAAAAAACTCCTTCCCGCGGATTTTGGAAAATTCGGATTCGACGAAAACCCTCCCACCGCCCTTAGGATAGTAACCCCTCGCAACAAGCCTAAGCTTCACAGAGCAGTTCATCTCCCTCAAAGCCCTCAGGGTTACGTTCTCGAAGTAGTCGATAGTTGGCGACCATGCAACGTCTGTTCCGCCGATTATTTCGAGCTTCGAGGGCTTATCTGCAAATAAAAGCGGCGGAAGTATTGTCTGAAGGATCAGCGTTATGCTTCCAGCTGTGCCTATGTCTATTTTATATTCCCCACCCCTTATCCCTCTTGGCCTAAAAACGATCCTTGTTGAACCGAGCTTTAGGCCTTCGACGCTTGCATTGCTTATCATTTTCGCAAATTCTAAGCCCTTCAAATGCTGGGGAGCCAATCCCGGCTTAGGACGGTTTGCCCTGATGTTGAAAATCTCGACCTCCTTTCCGGTGATGCATGAAAGCGCCACAGCCGTTCTGAGGATCTGCCCACCACCCTCTCCATAGCTTCCGTCGATCCTTATCATCGCAACTCGTATTTCAATGGATTTAAAAATCCTGAACAGACTGATGGTATGCGGGAATACAGAATAAAGAGGGGCTATGAGGCCAGCAATTCAAGGCTTGAAGAGCTTCTGAAAAAGTACTTCGGAAACTTCACCTTTGAGAACGGTTGCTATGTGGTTAGAGGCTTTGGGGGAATCGAGGAAATGAGGGCGAAGCTTGAGAGAAAGGCCCTTTTCATCGAGACAAAAACGAGGATTGTTGACGAAGAGACCTCGATAAAAACGATCAGGGCTTACAACAGCTTTCTTGAGGAATTCACGGGATACAGCGCGAAGGAGAGGCAAAAGATGTTAAGGAAAGAAGTCGAATCATGAGAAGGTTGCTCCTCCTGGCCGTTCCACTTCTGTTCTCACTCTCATGCTGCCTTCTCGCAGAGCTTAGCAGGGAAGAGTACTGTGAAAAGGTCTGGAGATACGATCTGGAGTGCGCGCTGAATTATACTCTGAGTGAAGAAGAAGTTGCGAAGGTTCGGGAGCTTGCAGAGTCTCTCAGGGGCAAGGACTGCGTTGATAGCTCGTGGAACGTTTTGAACTGGGTCGAAAAGAACATAGAATACGACTCGTGGAAAGCCCAGCTTGCGAGTCCAACGATCCTGATAAGGGGGAAAGAAGTTATAGTGCAGAATCCCGAAAGGTTCTATCAGACGCCCTACGAAACCGTTAAGCTGAGAAAGGGGATCTGCGGGGATTACGCAATTCTTATCGCCGCCCTGCTCATGAACTTGGGATGCGAGCCCTTCCTGATCAGATTTGAATTCGAAGGCGAAAATGCTGGGCATCTCTCAGCTGCGATCCTCTTGGATCAGTACTACGTACTCGACCAAAATCTTCCACCAGCCGATCTCGGGAGCTACTACAGGAAGTGGCTCAAAGAAGGGAAGAGGATAAATGAGGGCTACATCTACAGTCGGGGAATTCAGGTAGGAAAGCTCACCGCGGAGGAAATGAGGGAATTCGATCACGATTTGTCCGAGTCGGACATCAGGGCACTAAGGGATATGGTAAGGAATGAACTCGGGCAACGGATGAACGAGGATCCCTCGATACCATTGGGCTACAGAGAGTATGCGAAGCTCAAAATAACCTTACAGAATTACGCAGAGCTATACACGCCCGCATTTTCAGAAAAATTTGCAGAAATGATTGCAAAAGACATCCTCGAGAATTTGAAGAAAAGCGAAAGGGATTGGAAGGCCTTTAAGGTTGAAATCGAGCGGAAAGCAGCTGACCTGGTAGTAGAAGTGGAGCTCGCAAGATAATTTGGGTTGGCTAAAGCTTATCTATTCTCTCCGAAAGATCCAAATGGTGATCCTGAATTTTCTATCTGTGAACACTGCTTGGAACAGAGAGAAGGTTGTGGAATTCCTCGAGAAGTATGAAGCTGACGCTGTCTTTCTTGATCTCCCCTCCTCGTTTGAGGCTTATCTTGCAGCCAGGCTTTTACCCCCCGCAGACGTTAGTTATGTTCAAGATCTTAGAGCGTCGGAACCAATCATAAAATTTTGCTGGGATCACGGAACTCCGATATACTGCTACCTCGACAGCAAGGTCTCGGAAGAGAGAAGGGAGATCCAGATCGATCTCGCAAGACTCGCTCTCAGAGCAAAGCTCATCGGTGCGATAAACGTTCACGAATGGAAAAAGCTGATCAACAGGGACATCTACCTGCAGGAAAATTCCGCTGAATACATAGCGATGAAAATATGCGAGAGGGCGAAAATTGTTAACGCATGCCTCAACCTTCCGATGGGTGTCGAGAGTTACTTAGAGCAGGAGGGATTTGAGATACGAAAGATACAGCTATATGATTTCCAGAGACCGATCGACAAGCTTTATGAGCTCGTGCTGAAGGAGATGAGCGGTGAAGACGTGAGCGATGAGCTTTATCTGGAGATGATAAGAAAGCATCTTGCCTTCATAGATACGGTCGTTGAGGTGGGATATGAGGACGCATGCAAGTTCATCTGGCTATAAAGGTGTGCTTATCGAGGAGGAAGGTATCAGGCACGGAATTCTCCATGAGGGGAGATTTGAGGAGAGCAGGAGTGAATACAGCGAATACATCTTCACTCCTACCTTCTTCAACGCTCACACCCATCTCGGAGACTCCCTCGGAAAGGATCCTCCTTTCATGGAGCTGAAAAGCCTTGTAGGCCCCGGTGGATACAAATTCAGGATCCTCAGCTCTAATTCGGCGGAAGAACTCAGAAATGCCATAGCTCACGAGCTTGATATCGCGAGATCTGAGGGAACCTCTGCATTCCTCGACTTCAGAGAGGGGGGCATTGAGGGGCTAAAGCTGACATGGGGACTTGAAGGAGTAATAACTCTCGGAAGGCCTAAAAGCACAGATGAAGCGGAAAAAATGCAGTGCTACGGCTTTGGAATGAGCAGCACAAGGGATCATGACTTTGAATTTCTCCGCGAGCTTAGAAGTATCGCAAGAAAGAGAGGAATCGTCTTCGCAATTCATGCGGGTGAACTGGACTGCGGGGACGTCGAAAGTGCACTGGAGCTCGAACCCGATCTTGTAGTGCACATGAATTCCTGTCCTGAGCTTTTGAGAGCTTTCACGGACAGGGGAATCCCAATCGTTTCCTGCATCAGGTCAAATGCATTCTTCGGGCTCATGAACAGGAAAGCTTACGAAATTCTTTCGGAATACGAGAACTGGCTTCTTGGCACGGACAATGCGATGCTCTTCAATCCGTCGATGCTCGAAGAGATGCACTTCGCCTCGATCGTTGTTAGAAAAGATTTCGAAGTTTTTAAGGCAAGCATCCGCGGTTTCGGTCTCTTCAAAGTTCCAAGGGGTTATGTGGTTTTTCACAGAAAAAGGAACCTGAAAAATTCTAAAAATCTGATTTCGAGCATCGTGAGGAGAGCGAGCTCGGAGGACATCGAATGCATCCAGACCGAAAAGTTTATATACTATTAGTTCACTAACTATAAGTTAGTAACAGTGGTTGAATGAACGTGCTCGATGTGGTGGGCAACGAAAGCAGGAGGAGAATACTGGAACTGCTCGCAAAGAAGCCATGCTATCTCAGCGAGATCTCTTACTACTTGGGCATGGCTCCAAAGGCTGTAATCGAACACTTGGAAAAGCTGGAGAAGGCTGGGATTGTCAGCAGCTTCGAGGACGGAAAGAGGAGGTACTACTACATAGCAAGCAGCCTCCGCATTGAGGTCACGATCTCTCCGCAC
>CAZZIT010000064.1:0-14056 GCA_964654365.1 uncultured archaeon | reverse complement strand
TTGGGTCGCTTACAGGGAAAGAGGACGTGCCAGAGGGATATTATACTGAGGAAAGGCAGAGGGCAACGGTAGTTCCGAACAGAAACATGATTCTGCTGTCAATTGCTGCAGGCTATGCCGTTAAGATAGGGGCTAAGGAAGTCTACTACGCTGCACACAGGAGTGATTACAGCATTTATCCTGACTGCAGGAAGGAATTCGTCAAAGCCTTGGACACAGCAATCTATCTGGGCAATCTCTGGAATCCAGTAGAGCTGAAGGCCCCCTTTATTGACATCACGAAAGCTGAAATCGTTTCGATGGGCTTAAGGCTTAAAGTTCCCTACGAATTAACCTGGAGCTGCTATCGAGGTGAGGAGAGGCCGTGCCTTCGTTGCGGAACCTGCATTGAAAGAACAGAGGCTTTTCTACTTAACGGAGTCAGAGACCCGCTGCTCAGCGAAGAAGAGTGGAACAGGGCTGTTGAGATACTTAAAAGCTTAAAATTTGTGCCTCGGGAGTAACACCGCTTTTCACCGCAAGCGGACGCTCGCTCAAAGCGTTTGACCCCCCGAGGAGCTGTCCCATGTTCGGGTTGCCCCAGAATCATTGCAAGCCATCGCTCGCTCATCAGGGGACCTATCAACATGGTCTGTCTCCCCGAGCTCGCAGAAAGGCTTCATCGCAAGCTTTGCTCTCTCCGCCTCTTCCCCGATCGGGGATAATGTCAGTGTGCTTTCGGAATATTAAATCTTATTCTATCTGCTTCATAATATAGAAAAGCCGCTTAATTCTGTCTTCGCGCTTGAAAAACAATGCAGGATATTCCGACCTGGTTATTGTCACACTTCTTGCCTCAAAGCTTTTCTTTCCGTCAGCTATAACAATTCCCGGGTTTTTTGCCTCGAACTCAACTTTTCTGTCCATTCGCACGACGACAGGCTTCCAGCCAAATCTGAAGGGTGCTATGGGGACGATTATCATCGAAGGGAGATAGGGTTCAACCACTGGGCCACCTGCAGAGAAGGAATAAGCGGTTGATCCGATCTGAGTCGCTGCAATTATCCCATCACACCTTATCCTGTCAACTTCTTCGGAATCGATTTTTATCGAAATTTCCGTCAGTCTGCCCCTCTCCCTGCCGAGGAATGCGACCTCATTTAAAGCGAGGCATTCAAACCCTTCGCATGAGCACCTTATCCTGTCAAATTTCTCCACCTCGAATTTTTCAACAGCATTTCTGAGCTTCTCTTCGAAGTCGCTCGAATTGGAATGCGTTAGGTATCCGATCTTCCCTGAATTGATGCCGAAGATCGGAGGACATTTTCGGACTTCCTGTAGGATCGAGAGGATAGTTCCATCCCCCCCGATACTGACTATGAAATCGAAGTTCTCGAGGGAAACAGAGGGCTTTTGAAAGCTTTCCACCTCGTGACCCATCTGTTTCAGAAGTCTCTCGACTTTCTCGAGAAGCTCTCTGGACTTGTAAACGACGGCGGAATTCATACGATCAGCTCCAGCAATTTTCTAAACAGTCTTTTATTTGTTGCCACAACATTTAATCTCTCCGAGAGTTCAAATCTCTTATTCGTCAATGGATCGCCCTTTTCGTCCGCTGCAATCCCACCGGCTTTTTCGAGTATGTAAATCCCACCTGCAACGTCGAAGATTCTTAGCATTCCCCTGATATCGATGAAGCAGTCGAAAAGTCCTTCGGCAACAAAGCAGGTCTCGAGAGCCGCGCTTCCAAGTGCCCTTATTCTCTTGAATGGCAGGGATCTGTCGGGGTAGTAGACTATCGCGTTGGTCTCTTTCGGATCATCCTTTTCAACCACCTTTATCTCTCTTTCGTTTTTAAAAGCTCTTTCGGTCGCATAGTACTCATCACCGTTGCAAAGATTGAAAACGTAGCCGAAGAAAGCATCTCCAAATTTCTCCGAATATGAGAAGCAAAGGCTCACGGAGTAAATCGGAATCCCGCGGACAGCGTTGAAGGTCCCATCAAGAGGATCCAAGGCAACGAAAATGTCTCCTTCGCCAACGTATCCACACTCTTCGCTTAAAATCCTGAGCTTCTCCTTGCGGAGTATTTCCAAAGCTGCATCCTCCGCAACTTTGTCCACGAGCTTAGTTACACCGCTCTTGCCAAAGTCATAGAATTCACCCCTCCTATTCAAAGGAATGCTGCTTACTGCTTTAAGAACGTTCTTCGCAACTGCTCTCGAAATTCTCAGAGCATCTCTTTCATCCATGTTAGAAGCAGAAGTGAGATGAGATATACTTTACTGACTGGCGCATCAGCGTTGTTGCGAGAGGGAAGGAGAAGTTATCCTGAATGTATATCCCCCTGACTTTCTTCATCCTTTCGACAGTCGTTCCCAAAATTACTGCGAGCAGGGAGTGGATGTCCAGCAGGTTCAGACGAGCAGATGCGTATGCGGAAGAAAAAAACATCGAGAAACTTGCAACAGTCTCATTCTTATAAATTTTCCTCGCTATTCCAGCAAATCCATCGCCGACGATGGATGTGATAAGGGCTATAAAGCATGTGTCTTCAGGAAAGAAAAGGGTGACGAGAAGGATCGAAACCAGAAAGTAGATGTGGGCCCCAAAACCCATCATTTCATGCTCGCGGGCTATTAGCTTAAAATAACCCTTTTTCAGTCGAAGTATTTCCAGGGGGATTGTGAGGGCGACGAGAGCTGATAGGATCAGCAGTAAATTGCCGGGACCGAAAATTTTGTATGCGGGAATATAAAGCAGTCCAGAAAAATGTATTAATTTCCTTAAAACTTCCCTTTTGATCTCACTCAACAGAAATCCTCTCTAACTGACTTGCAAGGTTCCAGATCATCGTTCTGACGTGCATTGGAAGGTTTGGATCTGCGGATATGTCTTCGAGGATCGTTATAGCTGACGCCGCCTCCACCGAAATCTTCTTGCTCTTCAGCAGCTTCTCCTTTATCTCACTTGCCACCCTCCTAACACTTCTCGGAACTGTATCATCCTGTATAAGCCTATCGAGTGTATCTAAAACGCTCTCGGGTACTTTTTTCGCCATCTCCACCACCTCAGAACGGCAAGTTTTTAATATTCTCCGCTACACTGAAGATTGTGAGTAATAAAAAAATTTCGGAAGAGAGCATAGTCGATGCAGCGCAGCTTTTACGCAGAGGGGCAAAGATGCTATCCTATTACTGTCCAGAGTGCAATTTTCCGCTTTTTGAAGCTGAAGGCAGGATTTTCTGCCCTAATTGCGAGAAAGAGGTTAGAATAGAGAAGAAAGGAGAAATCCGGGTCGAATTAGAGAAGAGGGAAGAGAAAAAAGAGGATAAAAAAATCGGTGAGACGAGGTGGAGTTTACTCGAAGAAAAGCTTCAGTCTGCAATCAGCAGAGTTTGCGATCTGATTCTAAACGCAAATTCTCCAGAAGAAGTAAAGGTTCTTTCTGAGACGCTCGAAAGGCTTGTGGGCGCGCTCGAAAAGATTAAAAGGCTTTGAGTCGCATCAGGGAAGAATTCCATATATCGATATTGTTTTTCTATATTTTCAATCGAACTTATCTCTGAGCTGGCAGAAAAGCTTATATCTTTAGCCATTTACTTTTTTCCCGATGATAATAGTTGGAGAGGGAGAAGATCAAGAACCGCCAGACGATTTTCTGAGAAAAAGTGTAAGGGATACAGTTTTAAATCTGCTCGGTGATTACCGATACCTTTCGAAGGGTTATTACGTTTCCCTGCATGCCGAAGAAAACGGTTGCATTGTTTATCCGAGCGTTAAAAACGCTTTGGACATTTACAGAGCTCCAGTTTTCGTTGAAAGGCTCAGAAAGGCAGGAGTTGACACTCCGGAGATTTTTGTTTTAAGAAAACCGGAGCCCGAGAAATGCATTCTCGTGCCACTGAATCCATTTTCGAGAAACTCAGCAAAGCTTGTCACGACTGAGAGTCAGTACCAAAAATACTTCAGGAGCCTGAGCATGGACTTCCACTATCCGGTGGTGCAAGTGAGGGTTGGGGGCTCGGTGGAGGAATTCGTGTTTTACATGGGTAAAACAAAAAAATCGGACAGTTGGGTTTTCAGAAGAATTTTCGAGATTTTCGGTGTGCCGATGGGGAAAATTTTAGCCGAGGTCAATGGAATCCGGGTCAGACCATTCTACTTTATGCCGCTGATGAGGAACGAGATCGACTTTGAGTTCTTGAAAGAGGTGTTGAATGAGAATTGGATGCTTTGTGGAAAGCTATAACTTCACGCAGAAGCAGGAAGTTCAGGCACTTCGTATATTTTCTGAAACGGCAAAAAGCATGGGTCATGAATTCGAGTTTCGTGGAAAGGAGATATTGCAGGAGATGGACTTTTACGACTCAGTTTTCATAAGAGCTACGACTGATCCGCTTTTCACGGCTTATACGGTTTCAAGACTTGCAGAAGAGATGGGGAAAAGGGTAATTGACGACTCGGAGAGTATAAGGATTTGCTCCAACAAGATCGCAGTTTATTACAAGCTCAAAAAGGCAAACATTCCCATGCCAGAGACGAGGATAGTTTATAGAATGGACGAGTTAGAGCACGCGGCCGAAGAGCTGGGATATCCTGTCGTCGTAAAAAGCCCGAATTCGAGGTTTTCACTTTATGTAGAGAAGGCGAACAACTTTACAGAGCTATCAGCTATCGTAAAGCGCTTCATGCGCAGGAGCAAGGCAGTCCTCCTTCAGGAATTTATGCCCACGCGATTCGACTGGCGTATCGGCGTTCTCGAGGGAGAGGCCATTTACTCCTGCAAGTATCTTATCCCAAAGGGAGGATGGAGGATAAGGGATTACATTGGAAACAAGAAGGTATGGGGGAACGTGATTGCAATAAAGCTTGAAAATCTGCCAAAAAAACTGAGGAGGCTTGCTGAAGATGCTGCAAACTGCATTGGAAATGGACTTTACGGGATCGACATAAAGGAATACGGCGGAAATTACTACGTGATCGAGGTAAACGACAATCCGACGATCATGCACGGTTGCGAAGACACCAAGAATCCCGAAATCTACGAGAAGATCATAGAGGCTCTTTCAAACTGATTTCGAATATTTTTTCTGTCTCAGGCTCTTCAATTTTCAGGATTTCCTCGAGCTCAGCACGATCGAGCTCTCTTATCAGCTCAACCAATTTTTCCGTCGCGATTCTCAAATGCTCCCAGAAGAGCAAATCGTTCTCTTTCAGGAATTTCACGAGCGGACATATCGTTTCCTTTTTTATGTAAAGCTCGAGCTTGTCCCCCTTTATGTCGAAAGTGATTGGACCAGCAACGCACGTTTCTGGCTTTATTTTATGGATCTGGCATTTGCCGTTTTGGAAGAAGACACAATAACCATCGTCTTTCAATTTTAAGTGCTTGTATCTATCGAATTCAACGAATTCTGGGCTCAATCCATTTTCGATTAGTATCTTCAGCCTTTTCTTTGAAATCGGAGGTCTGGCTTCGAAGCAGCATTTTCCTCCGCACTTCGAGCAGATTTCAATGAAATCCATGATTCTAAAATGCCACTCCTGTTTTTAAATTTGTGTCAAATCCAAAAAAATTAAATTTCAAAAGTGATGTTTTCGAGGCTTTCAAGCTCTGAAATCAGCTCTTCCATCTCCATTAGCTCTTTCTCGATGCCATCGATTCCAAGATCTTCAACAGCTTCCGATGGCGTTGTGGTCGGCATCTCCAGCGAGTTAGGCGTGGTGGGGGCAGGGGTCTGAATTGGCGTGGTTTGGGTAGGAGAAGTCTTATCTGTAGTCGTCTCGGGGGCTGTGCAGCCAAGTATTAGGGCTGACAGGAACAAAAAAATAAAAAGTACCCTCATACTTGACCACAGCCAAAGCTTATCGTTACGCTTTCGTTAAAGCTTCCACTCGTGAACTTGTCGGATACGCACTCCTTGTAGGAGTAGTTTCCAGTACCGTTCATTGTTAGCGTTCCATTTCCGTGTGCTATTATCTTGAAATCGCCTTCCCCACTGACGTTTGCGTTACCTCTGACCACGATTGCCATCATGGTACCGTTTGCTCTGCTAACTGAGCTCTCCGGGATAACCGTGACGTTTCCTTTCCCCTTTATGAGAGCATTCAGGTTTCCAGTGAGTTCGAAGCTGCCGCTGACGTTTGCCATCACAATCCCGTTGCTTGGCTTTGGCTTGTAATCCCTTGCAAGCTTCTTCGCTTCGATGAATGCTGCATCGATTTTCTTCTTTAGCTCTCTCAGGTCCTTGGATGCGTCCTCCCCATTGGCTATCTTAGTCTTTATCTCGCTCAGCGCGGAGTTCGCATCGTTTATTGCATTTCTAAGCTGGGTTGTATCGATTCCATAGCTTTCGAAGCGATCTGCAAGTTCTTCAAGCTTTTCGATTATGCTCTCAATCTGGGTAATCGCGTTTTCGTAGGCTATTAGCCTCATTTCTTTCGAAGTGTTTATCCAGAGCATCCTGACTTCTCTCATCGCATCTCTGAGTTCCGTGTAGTTATTTGCATTCGATATCTGGGCCTTTATCTGCTCCATATTTGTCTCTAAATTCCTTATTCTTTCCTGAATCCTTAGCTTCGACTCTTCACCAAGGTTTGAGGTGTTCACTTTCTCCTGCATTCTCTTCAGCCATTTCTCACAGTTCTGCACCCAGTTCATCATTCTTTCTTTATGTTCATTGAAGACCTTGTCCCTGAAATCAGGTTTGCCTGCTGGGACTTCCTTGCTTGCTGGAGGCGTCGCTCCCGCCGCAGATATCAGCAACATCAACCCGAACAGCCCAATCAACATCCATTTCGCCTTCATTTCCATCACCGATATTATGTGGTTCTAACTTAAATATAAGAAAACTTTTTGGGTTTGAAAAATTTAACGCGCATTTATCTTTCAAAAGCTTTAGTAAGCTTTAGGAGAGTTTATAACTTTTCAAAATCCAATAATTATGCCTCAATCATCTAGCTCGGAAATTAACTTCAAGATCCTCAAACCCTCACAAGTGATTATGTAGCCACCTCGAAGCCCTCGGGTTGCATATCCTGCTTTTATCAAGTTTTTAAGATGGAACTGCAAATGGCCACCTTTTATCCCCGCAATCCGCTCGAGCTCCGCATAGCTCCTTTCACCCTTAAACAAGGCTTTGAGTATCTTTATCCTGATTGCGTTTGAGATTGCTGAGATCTTTTCCGCAATTTCTTCTTCTTTAAGCCTTTCAGTGCTTAGTCCCTGAATCAACTCTCTTCTCCTTTCAAAAATTCGTTCTGAATTCTCTATCAGCTTTTCGAGAAGTTTAAACACTTCAAAGGCATTTTTCAGACAATTTTCATCTTTACAACCATCAGAGTGCTTTTCTAACGCTTCTACATGTATTCTGAGCTCTTTAAGCCCCTCTTCTGCACCTTTTTTTGCGATCGTCTGTAAAATTTTCATCGCTGCCTTTTCCAACCTTCTCATGCAGAAATCCCTCATTTCGCATTCTGAAGGACTTTCTTGTCTGAATTTTTTCAGTCCCTCTTCCATTCCTGCAGAAATGTCCGATAAAAGTTCTCTTTCAGTCACGCTCTTGTTCATAGCCTCAAGGATGACATTAAGCTGAGTTAGATTCTGCTGAAGGATGATAACAGCTCCGAGGATTTCATCGAGCTTTTTGCCAATTTCATTGATTTTTTCCTCGAGCAAGCTTTTCATAAATAATGCTCTATATCTGGTATATAAAACTATAGCAAATTCGATATCTTTATATATAAAGCAATCAAATTGCCTTTGGGTGATAAAATGCACCACTCACACCATTTGGAGATTTATGAGAAGCTACGGGAGAAGCTGGACAAGGCTCCAGTAGGGATGCCAAAGACGTTAAGCGGGGTTGAAAGGGAAATTTTGAGCGTTCTTTTCAGTGAGGAGGAGGCAAAAATTGCGGTAAACATGCCCTTCATACCATTCACAGTCGAACAGCTTGCCGAGAAAACTGGAAAAAGTTCCGAATATCTGGAGAAAATTCTGAACGAGATGGCGAGAAAGGGCACGGTATGGAAAGGGGAAAGAGACGGAAAAACGTATTATAGACTGTTTCCAACTGTCGTGGGTCTTTCCGAGATGCAGTTTCTTCCTGGGCCAAAGAATGAGGCTATGCAGCGAAAATTGGCACCACTATATTGGAAATACCACAAAGAAGGATTCCTGCAGGAACTCGGAGATAGAAAGCATGCCGTTATGAGGGCTTTACCAGAAAGGGACACAATTTCTGAGAGAACGGAAATCCTGCCTTATGAGGATGCTGTCAGGCTTGTTAAGGAAAGAGATTATCATGCCGTTGGCTACTGCGCCTGCAGAATAATTTCAAGGCTTAACGGCGAAGGTTGCAGGCATTCCCTCGAGAACTGCCTCCATTTCGGATCTCTGGCAAAATACATGGTGGAACACGGTTACGCTCGCAGGATAAGTGCCGATGAGGCCATAGAAATCCTCAAGAAGGCTAACAAAGAGGGTCTTGTGCATACGACAGAGAGAAGCCAGGGGCCTATAAGCACGATCTGTAACTGTTGCAGCGACTGCTGTGCGTTTTTCAGGGCAGTACATGAAGCCAAGCATCCGAAAACAATTGCCCATTCAAGCTACGTTGCTAGCGTCGATGCTAGCAAATGCATTGCCTGCGGAATTTGCTCACTCCGCTGTCCTATGAAGGCTGTGAGGGTGAAGATAAACAGAGAGGCAGCGAGCGTTATAGCTGAAAGATGTTTGGGTTGTGGAGTCTGCGTGCCTACTTGCCCAGCAGAAGCCATAGAGCTCGTGGAGAGGGAAGAAAAGCCAGATATTCCAGATCACAGAACTTACATTTTGCAGCTTTTAGAAGACAGGGGAAAGGACTTCTCGGCCTTACTCTAATATTTTATTATTTAAAATTTTTATTTAAAGCCTTTTCGTCATTCTCATCCACTTTCCAACCTTTCCCACGGCAACAAAGCCATTTTTCTCGTAAAATTTTCTTGCCACTTCGTTTGTTTCACCTACGTAGAGCTCCGCCAGATCTCTGCCTTTCTCCTTTGCGTAGATCAAAGCCGAGCTAAGAAGCCTTGAAGCTATCCCTCTGCCCCGGTATTCGGGCAGAACGAATATCTCGTGGATCTCTCCAACTCTTTTCAGCTCGAAAATGCTGAACCAGTTTGTGTCGCAGGCAACAAAACCTACGACTCTGCCATCAAGCTCAGCCGCCATGAAACCGCTGCTATCTCTTCCGAAGAGCCATCTGAAGTAACCCTTTGCGAGTCTCCTTCTCCGGTATGCGTAGTTTTCGAGTCCGCGATAGCTTTCAATGTATGCTTCTACGAAGATCTCAGCGTCCTCTCTCCTTACTTCTCTTATCTCCACCGATCAAAGCCATGTCTCCGCTTTTAAAACCTTTTAAGCGAGGCCGAAAGAATCCAAAAGATTTTAATTTCAAATGAAATCGAAACTCCATGAACTTGATTCTCTTAGGAGCTCCGGGAGCAGGAAAAGGGACGCAGGCAAAGTTCATAGTGGAAAAATACGGAATTCCGCAAATTTCAACTGGGGATATGCTCAGAGAGGCCGTGGCTAAGGGAACGGAGCTTGGAAGAAAAGCGAAGGAATTCATGGATGAGGGAAAGCTCGTGCCTGACGACATCGTGATCGGGATCGTGAAGGAGAGGCTGAAGCAGAAGGATTGCGAAAGAGGATTCATATTAGACGGGTTTCCAAGGACAAAGGCCCAGGCTGAGGCTCTGGATAAAATAATGGAAGAAATGGGGAAGAAGATCGATGCCGTGATCAACATAAGCGTGCCTGAGGAAGAGGTTGTCAGAAGGATAGTTAACAGGAGGACATGCAGGAAGTGCGGGGCGATATACCACCTCATCTACGACCCCCCTAAGAAGCCCGGGACATGCGACAGATGCGGAGGGGAACTTTACCAGAGAGATGACGACAGAGAAGAAGTAGTAAGGCAGAGATTTTCAGTTTACAGAAAGAGCACCGAGCCGCTAATAGATTACTACAGAAAAAGGGGAATACTTTACGACGTTGACGGAAGAAAGGATATCGGAGAAGTGAAAGCAGAAATTCTTTCAGTCCTTGAGAAGATCAAAGCCTGATCTCGATCTCCTTCTCCTTTATTTTGCCCTCAAGCCATTCTGCCACAGTTCGCATGACCTTCGGATTTCTCCTCAGGAAATGGTCACCATCTACGACTTTAAGAAAGGCCTTTGGTTCTTCAGCTTCCCTGTAAATCGTTTCTCCGCACTCGTAAGGCACGACTTCATCCTTCGTCCCGTGGACGACGAGTTTTGGAGCTTTGATTTTCCTCACGTAACTCCTCGGATCCACTTTTCCTGCTTTTTCCATTTCGCTTCGGAACTCCTCAAAATCTCCGGTTCGCATGATCCTTCTTGCGTTTTCGAACATTGTCGCAATTCTCTCATTGCTGAAGATCTCTGGAAGCGGGGCAGAAATCGATACTATCCTTTCTAGATTATCGAGCTCTGCTCCAGCTCTTATCGCTATCAATCCGCCCATGCTGTATCCTATTATCGAAACCCTTTCAAATTTTCCAGCAATCCTCTTTAAGTCCTCGACCCAACCCTCAACGCTGAATTTGCCTTTGCTGTATCCGCAACCGGAGAAATCGAAAACAACTGTTGGAGTTATACGAGAGAAAAACTCTGCAAGCTCACCGTATCCCTTATCCACCACCGAGCCCGGCTCGTATGGAAATCCATGGCAGACTATCAACGCCCTGCCTATGTGGATCCTTGCAAAGTTTCTTCCGATAGCCGTGTCGATGAACATCACTTTGCTGAAACGAACTTTTCAAGTTCCTCGAGGTCCTTTTCGATTTTCTTTATCTCCTCTCTTTTCTTCTGAATAATCTCCATTGCGATCTCCCTGAGATCTCTGGTCATCTTGTAACTTTTCAGGGGTCTTCCCTTACCCTTCTTCTTCAGCTCCCTCTCCTTCACCCATCCCCATTCCTTGAGTTCCTTCATTGCAAGACTGACTTCTGGCTGCCTGAGATTCGCTGCCCTCTCTATATCCCTAGAAACTGCTTCTCCTACCTTTGAAAGGAATACAACTACCTTTGCGATGTTCCTGTTAAGCCCCGCTTCGGCGAGCAGATTAACTATTCTCTCATCAGTCTCGGACAGCTCCTCAACCATCGCGTTCACCTCGGATATTTAGTAGATATACTATTGAGTATATAAATTTTTTTGCATTTAGCCATTTATTTAAAACGATCGTTTTTAGGTTTCTGAAGGATATCTGCCCATATTATTAAAAATAGTCATCATAAGATTTTTAAACTTTCGAATCTCAGCTATTCAGAATGAAAAGCCCAAAAATTCAGAAGATTAGAGAGTATCTCTCCATGAAAAAATCGATGTCATCCAAAAAAATAGGTGTTTTGGTCGACGGCCCGAACATGCTCAGAAAGGAGTTCAACACGAATCTTAAAGAGATAAGGGAGCTTTTGGCAGAATATGGGGATATAAAAATTGCAAAGGTTTTTCTGAACCAGTACGCCACCGACAAGCTCGTGGAAGCGATAGAAAACCAGGGCTTTGAACCCGTGGTTACCTCAGGCGACGTTGATGTTAGAATGGCTGTAGAGGCGATGGAGCTCATTTACAACGAATCCATCGACGTGATAGCCCTTGTGACCAGAGATGCTGATTTCAAAGCTGTGCTGATGAAGGCGATGGAAATGGGAAAGGAGACCATAATTGTCGGCGCAGAACCGGGCTTTTCAACTGCTCTGAAGAATTCCGCAGATATAGCCATTGTCCTGAACGAAGAGGAGGAGGAAAAGGACCTGCTTGAAGTATGAAACTTTTTCTATTCGAATTTGCCACGTGTGGTGGGATTGTAGGCGACTCTGTAGCAGTTGAAGGCCTGGCGATGTTTAAAACCCTTTACAGCGGTTTCAAAAGGCATTGTGAGGTTTATGGCTTTGTGAGAGAGGATTTCAGCCATCTGGGGCTTCCCGTTGGGAGAATGGAGGAAATCGAGAATTGGCTTGAGAACTGCGATAGCTTTCTAATCGTTGCACCCGAAGACGACTTCCTCCTCCTTAACCTCACAAGAAAGGCAGAAAAATACGCTGAAAACCTCGGTTCTTCAAGTAAGGCCATCGAGGTCACTTCTGACAAGTGGAGGCTTTACAAGAAAATCAAAAGAAGGGCAATGGTTCCAAAGACTTCGAAAAAGCCTCTGAAGGAGAAGTTCCTCGTAAAACCCAGGGTTTCGTGTGCAGGGGAGGGAATAGAATTTTCTGAGGATGTTAAAGATGGTTTTATCGCTCAGGAATTCATTCCAGGGGTGCCTCTCAGTGTCAGCCTCGTCGTTGGTGACGAAATCGAGGCTGTAAGTGTGAACGAGCAGGTCCTCGAAAATTTCCGATACAGGGGGGCAGTGGTTCCAGCGAGGATCGATTATCGAACTGCTCTGGAGGTCTGCAACGAAGCTATTGCCGCAGCCGAAGCTGTAAATGGCTTGCGCGGATACGTGGGCGTAGACTTGGTTTACGCAGATCAGCCGTACGTCATAGAAATAAACGCCCGTATCACAACGCCCGTGATCGCGTTCGAGAATGCTTACGGAGTTAACGTAGCAGACATGATTCTCGGGGATTTCGAGTTCCCGGGGAAATTCAGAAGGCAGAAGATCGAAAAGGGGAACTTTGAGGAATTTTTTGCAAAAGTTGGCAGTGTTGCTCTCAGGGTCTGCGACCTCTGAAAAGCCTCTGCAGGAATCCCCTTTTCTCCTCCACCTGTTCCTTTTTTACCTCTTTCTTTCCCCCCTCTCTCGGTTCCTCTTTCGTAACACTCGCTGCTTCGCTGTGTTTGCTTTTTCTCAACCTTATTCGGACTATCACAGGAACCTCCAGTTCGGGGCTGACAACAACGGCAGTGCCCGTGGAGAGCCTTTTTATTTCCTCGATGATCTCTGCAGTCACCCCCTCTATCCCCTTCTTTATGGCATTTATGTCGTTCAGATTTGTTACCTTCAGAATTATCTGCGTGTTGCACTGGCTTATTACGTTCTTGTCTATTCTTGCGGGTCTCTGGGTTATGACCATCAAACCGAGGCCAAACTTTCTGCCCTCGCTGGCGACGGTTCTGAGTATATTCGTTGCAACGGTCTTTTCTCTCTCGGGAGCGAAGTTGTGGGCCTCTTCAACTACGATCATCCCTGGCTCAACTTCTCCCTTCTTTCTGAACTCGAAAAGCTTTGAAATAACTCTGGAAACGATCAGGTTCTGATATGCTGGTTCCACACCTCTCAGGTCTATCAGGCTTGCCCTTCCCCTGACGAGCAAGGACTTGAGATCTGTCGGCTTTTGTTTGAAAAGTCCCGAATTTTCGATCTTTGATAAGGCACCTATCAGAGTCCATTTTCCGCTGTGCCTTATGCTTTCGACTTCTTTGATTATATCGGATATTGTGTAATTCCTTAGGTTTCGCAGAGCCTGGTAAAGCAGTGCCTGCGCAGTAGGGCTTCTTAAACCGCTTAACTCTATCAGTTCCTCAGCCGTTAGGTTTATTCCGTCGAGAGAAAGTTCCCTGTCTGCTGAATCGACAAAAGGTGAAGTAGGAGGGGCATAAACGACGATCTTTTCAGCATAACCCCTTGGCTCCACGTCGAACTCGTTATCCTTGAACTTACAGGGCTCTTTCATCGATATGTATTCTCCATGGGGGTCTATTATCAGGAGGGGAACATCTCTTTCGAGAAGCTCTTCAATTATGACTCCAGCCGTGTAGCTTTTCCCGCTACCCGTTTTTGCAAGTATGCAGACATGCTTCTGAACCAAGGTGTTAGGGTTCAGCTTCACCTTCACGCCCGTGTCTCCGAGGAGGCCTATGTAAACCCCCTCCTCGGAAAATCCAAGGGTTTCGGCAATCAGGCTATCTTCTGCGATGTAAACGCTGTCTCCGGGAATAAACGGGCTTGCGGGCATTTTCAGCTTCCCCTCCTCTCTCTTTCCCAGAACTCTCGCCTTGGCGATCAGAACTTCCCTTGATCTGTAGATTTCGGAAAGCTTTGGATTGTCCACGGCAA
>CAZZIT010000063.1:0-4851 GCA_964654365.1 uncultured archaeon | reverse complement strand
CTCTACTTCGGCCCGGGAGGCGGCGATCTGCACGGAGAGGACGAATTTGTGTACATCTCCGAGCTCAGGACAGCCACAAGGATATACAGAAGAATAGTTGAAAATTTCAGAAGGTTCTGACCTCCCCCCTGATCACCTTCTCCGTGATCTTTGTCACGTTCCCTATCATCTCCTCCGCAATCTCCCGCACCCTGCGTTCAAGCTTTTCAATGGTATAGCCTTTCTTCGGTATTATCTGGATGCTCAGAACCTTTGGATCGCTGATCGGCTTGCCTATCTGGCTCAAAATTCTGACATAGATTTCGCGAATCCCCTCGACCTCTTCGTGGCACCTGTTTGCTATCATGTTCGAAAGGATGTTGTAAAGCTTTCCAACGTGGTTTATCGGGTTTTTGCCGCTCGTTGCTTCCATGCTCATCGGCCTTCCCGGGGTTATCAGCCCGTTGCATCTGTTTCCCCTACCAACGTTTCCATCATCTCCGTTCTCCGCCGAAGTTCCCGTTACCGTCAGGTATACGCTCTGTCTCTCGTAGTTGTCGGCGGTGTTCACGAAAACCTCGACCTCCCTTGAAGTGTACTCTGCAGATATATCCCTCAGAAACTCCGTGACCTCGGTCTTTATCGCGTCGTATTCGCTTATGCTGTTAACGAATCTGTCCACCATCGCTACCGCAACTGTGAGCTTGATTCTGTCCTTTTCCCTGAGCCCCATCACCTTAACGTCCTCCCCAACAGCTGGAAGTTTTTTCCTCAGCTCCTCGTAAATCCTCCTTTCCGCGTTCAGCACGAGCTTCTCAGTATCGGAAAGGGGCGCAAATCCTATTCCGAAGGATGTATCGTTGGCCAGTGGAATCTCCGTCTTCCTCCTGAAAACATCCTGCAGATCTGCGCTGCCTTCGCCCAAGCGAACGTCAAAGACCACATCAAGTTCCGGATCGAGGAACCTCATCGCCTTCCTGACGTAATCCTTGGCTGCTCTCAAGGCAACTCTGTCGGTCGGGATTATATCGTCTCCCACCTTCTTCGTTGCCCTGCCAACAAGGATTATGTATATGGGCTCTATAACTTCTCCACCGCCAAATCTTGGCGAAGATTTTCCCGCAATTATCTGAGTTTCGTCGGTATTGTGATGGAGCACCACGCCGAAGCGCTTCAAATATTCCTTGCAGAGTTCTCTGCTCATGCTCTCTCCAATTCCGTCCGCAAGGCTGTCAGGATGACCAATACCCTTTCTTTCAACTATCTCAACCTTTTGCTCGTCAATGGGAGTATGAATGAGCTCTTCAACAACTATGTTTGGCATCGAACCACCAAAAGGCTTGAATTCGATAGGGGATATAAATCTTACACCAAAATGTCCTCACTCTACCTGTAGAAGAAGATTTATACCGCCCGCCAAATCTTTTTCCGTGACGCTCATAAGGCGTTTGATAGAGGTTGGAGCCCTGAAATTTGGGGATTTCGTGCTCTCTTCTGGGAAAAGAAGCAACGTTTACGTCGACATAAAGCTTGCAGCCACGCATCCAGACATCCTTGAAATGATCGCCGACAATATTGCGGAAATTCTGAAAAAATACGATTTCGACAGAATAGCCTGCATAGAGCTTGGAGGAGTTCCAGTAGCTACTGCGGTCTCTTTAAAGACAAAGAAGCCCATGGTTATATTCAGAAAAGAACAGAAAAGCTATGGGCTTGGCGGAGATATGATAGGCGAAATCAGGGAAAGCGAAAGGGTCGCTGTTGTGGAAGATGTTATAACGACGGGGAAATCAGCGCTTTCCGTTGCCGAAAGGGTGGAGAAGAAGGGTGGAAAGGTTGTCGTCGTCGTTGCAGTTGTCGACAGAGAAGAATCAGAGCTCAAGTTTGAAAGTGTCCTAAGGCTCAGCGATCTAATAAAAGCGAAGGATCTCCTCGATTCCACCAAATCTTAGCTCTTCAATGTCCCTCCTGAGCTCATCAAAGCCAACTTCGAATTCGTAGCTCGAAAGCGACCTTTCGATCAGGTCTTTTGATAAGCCTAAGAGCTCAGATAGGGGCTCAACTCCATCTCTCGGACTGGACTTCTCGTATTTCTCCAAGAATTCCTCGAACAAAGGCTCGTTGACTTCCAGAAATTCGTCGTTAACGGCCAGAGAACAGCAGACGAAGTCGCCGATCACCGAGTCAAAATGCTCCACGGGCTCCAGCATGGAAAGGTAGGGCTCCCAGATGGCTACTCCTCGAAGATTCGGAAGCTCGGCTATCATCTCCTCCGGAGATTTGAAGAATCTGATCCTTTCATTCAAGCCCTTGACTTTCATGAACTTCCTGAGCATTCTTTCCATCGTGGAGAATTCAGAACAGCCAAAGCCCCTACCAGAAGAATAAGCCACACCACTTCCGTTCATCGCAACCGCTCTGAAGATCTTAATGTTCTTCATCAGAACCCCAAAAAATGCCTGAGTTACGAAGGGAGTTGCAGCGAGGTCAACGACACCATGAACAAGGTCCTTGGTTGCCTCTATACCGTTTCTGTAAACCCTGAAGATTGCACCCAGCTTTTTTCCCGCTGAGACAACCCTTGCATACTCGCTTGCCTTCAGAATTCCTATTCGGATGACACCCTCGATCGGCTGGGGATAGTACTTAGCGAGCCATACTCTGTAGGACTTCGGGGATATCTCGGCTCTGACCACGACCTTTTTTTCTTCCATGATCGAGAGAATCTCAGACACTGTGGACTTTGAGAGATTCAGCTTCCTCGCTATTTCTCCCTGCAACTCGCCTTCATCCTTTGCTTTTTCCAGAAGAGATAAAATTTTTTCTTCAGCCCTCATTCACGGCCTTTCTCACCCAATCCACCACAATTTCTATTCTCTCCAGTGCGGTTCCCAAGTAGTTTTCGGGTTTCAATAAAGCGGAAAGCTCCTCCTCTTTCAAATATTTGAGCACACTCTCATCTCTCAGCAGTTCTTCGAGCAAAGAGCTCTTATTTGTGTATGCCCTCAATGAAGCTTTTCTCAGGATTTCATGCGCCTCCTGCCTGTCAACACCCCTCTTCGTGAGCTCTATCATCACAGCCTCGCTAAGATTCAGCCCTTTCTGCGCCTCTAAGTTTCTCCTGACGCTTTCAAGGTCGATGGCGATGCTCGATACGATCTTTGTGAGCTTCGTAAGTATATGATCGGCGAGAATCGTCGCCTCGAGTAACGTTATTCTCTCAGCAGAAGAATTCGTTAGGTCTCTTTCCTCCCAGAGTATCGCAGATTGATGTTGCGGCTCCACAAAGCCCCGAACTATTCTTGCAAGACCGCATACGTTTTCGCTGTCGATTGGATTTCTCTTGTGAGGCATAGTTGAACTTCCAACCTGCTTCTCCTCAAATTTCTCCATCAGCTCGGCAACTTCAGCCCTTTGCAGAATTCTTATGTTGAGCGCTATCTTTTCCAGAGTCGTTGCAAGATTTGCGAGGAATTCGAGATATTCGCAGTAATTGTCCCTCGGAATCACCTGCGTTGATATTATCGCAGGCTTCAAGTTAAGCAGTCTCATTACCTCTTTTTCAATTTCAAATCCATCTTTTCCAAATGCAGCCTGAGTTCCAACAGCTCCGCTCATCTTCCCAACGAGAAGCCTTTCCTTCATCTGCTCAAGCCTCAAGTAGTGTCTTGCAACCTCTGAGGCCCATACCGCAAATCTGAAGCCGTAAGTCGTTGGCAGCGCAGCCTGTCCATGGGTTCTGCCCAAGCAGACGATGCTTTTATACTCTATCGCCTTCTCAGCCAGAAGCAGTGCAAGCTTCCTGAGCTTCTCCTCGAATATGAGAACGCTGTCCCTCAGCTGCGTTGCAGTCGCCGTATCTATTATGTCGTTCGATGTTGCGCCGAAGTGAATCCACCTGCAATCAGAAACCTCGCTAATTGCTTTAATCAGAGCCATGATGTCGTGCCTTATCTCAGCCTCGATTTCCTTTACCCTTTCAGGGCTTATTCTCAGCGCATTCCTTCTTACTTTCTCGACATCTTCAAAGCTCAGATAACCCTTTTTTGCAAGTGCTTTAAGAAGGGCCATTTCAACCCAGATCATCCTCTTTATCTTGCTTTCCTCGCTCCAGATCCTCTTCATCTCCTTTGTTCCGTAGCGGTACTCGATGGGGTGAATCATGGGCATACTAATCGCCCAACTTTAAAACTTTTTTACCTCTCTCGCTGGGCAAAATCCTCAGTTTCGCATTATCGAAGGTCAAACTGAATGTCTTACCGAGCAATCTGTCCAAGAATATGGCCAAAGCTGACACCTCGCTGTGTGGCTGATTTCCTATTGAAATGTTCATATCGCAGAGCTCGAAGACTTCCTTGGGCACTTTTTCAGCTCCCACGACGACGAGAATCTTTTCTGCTTTTCTTATCTCCTCTATCCTTTCAGGCAGCGGTATTCCGTACATCGTTAGATGCACCTTCAAACCTTCGAATTCTCTGAGCAACTTTTTCCAATCAACTGCCTGAATAAAAAAATCACCTCCCCACGTCTGAACAACCTTTCTCACGCTTTCGAACAGTTTTTCGTCCAATCTGTTGAAGTATATCCCCTTTGCACCCAGAGCCCTGGCTGTTAGAGCGACATGGGTCGAGATCCGCTGATCTCTGCCTATGCGATGTCCGAGGCGGAGAACGTAAACTTCCACAATTCATACAGCCGCTTCAAAATTTAACCATAACGCTTATTTGCTGAATCCCGAACAAGCTCAGGGAAGAGAGGTGATACATGTAAAATTTGATTTTTCTTATAGAAGGCTTGTATCAAAAGTTATAAATAGTAGTAGGGCTAAAAATTCTCAATGCTCGACTTCGCAAAATTGCTCGATACACTGCC
>CAZZIT010000062.1:0-3080 GCA_964654365.1 uncultured archaeon | reverse complement strand
ACCACGAGGACACTCTTTGAGTTGTTTAGCGCAAATCTCCTTATCAGCCGTGCGACCTCGCCCCTCTGCTCGACATCCAAGTGAGCGGTCGGTTCATCCAGCAGATATAGATCTGCCTCTCGAAGAAGGCACGCAACAATCGCAACCCTCTGCAGCTCTCCACCGCTGAGATCCTGCAGGTTTCTGTCCATCAGCTCTTCCAGCTGCATCGGTTTCAGAAATTCGGTCTTTACGTAGGAGGAATATATCATTGGATTTATCTTTCGCAGGAAGGATTCGACGGTCTCTTCAATCTCTGCTCTTACGTATTGGGGCTTGTAGCTCACCTTAACGTTCAGCTTAACGTTCCTTTCGTCATCCTCTATGATTCCAGCGAGAACCTTTATAAAAGTCGACTTTCCTGTTGCATTTGCCCCCACAACTCCCAAAACCTCTCCTACCCTTATATCGCCTTTTTCTGCCATAAGGGTGAATCCATTCAGGCTCTTTTTGAAGCTCGGATATTCTATGAGAACCTTCTCGGACATCCCCTCCTTCGGCTGGAAGATCTCGAATTCAATCCTTTTTTCCCTGATCCTTATATTTTCCTCGGCAAGATAACCGCTCAAATACTGATTTATTCCGACTCTTGCGGACTTAGCAGCAGTTACAACGCCATAAACCCCCGGAAAGCCATAGGTGATGTGCACGAAGTCCGCAAGCATGTCGAGGATCGCAAGGTCGTGCTCGACGATCATAACCGTTTTCTCCTTCGAAAGCTCTCTGATCACGTTTGCAACAGTGATGCGCTGGTATATATCTAAATACGGCGTTACCTCGTCAAAAAAGTAGAAGTCCGCCTCCCTCATGTAGCAAACAGCTATCGCAACCCTCTGCAGCTCTCCACCGCTGAGGTCTTTGAGTTCTCTGCTTAAACTGGCCTTAAGATTCAGCTTCTCTACAGCTTCATCTAAAACGCCTCTTTCATCGAATTTCTCAAGCAAGTCCCTTGTCCTGCCACCAAAGGCCTTCGGAATTGCCTCGATATACTGCGGCTTTATGCTTGCCTTAATTTTTCCATCTCTTAGTCTTTTTAGATACTCAAGCAACTCAGTCCCCGAAAACCGTTCGAGTATTTCATCCCATTCCGCCTCATCCTTGCCAAGATTCGGTTTAAGCTGTCCAGAAAGTATCTTGACTGCCGTGCTCTTTCCTGTTCCATTGGCCCCGAGTATCCCCACCACAGCTCCGCTTCTTGGAACCGGAAGATTGTAGAGAACAAAGCCGTTAACTCCGTAGCGATGGACTTCTCTGCCCTCGAGTCTCTCTGGGAGTCCCACGATCTGAATTGCCTTCATCGGGCACTTTTTTATGCAGATCCCGCACCCTACACATAGCTTTTCAGAAATTATCGCCTTCTCGGCTATCACGACCGTCTCATCCCCGCTTCTGACCTTTGGGCAGTATTTCAGGCACTCCTGACCGCATTTCTTTGGCTGGCACCTCTCTTTATCGACCACCGCTATGCGCATCCTGATTTCTGGCAGCGGCAAAGTATAAGAATATTTATATCTCATTGCATTTCTAAGACCATGGAAGATTTGATCACGCAGGTAAAAGCGGGAAAATTCACGATAGTTTATGAGGAAGAAAAAAGCTTCCTCTCAATTCCAGCAGAAATCGTAAACTCAGAATCGATTAACTTCATGATGAAGAACTGTGACGAGATCCGCCTATGTCTGCCATGGAAAAGAATTTCCTCGCTCGGACTTAACAAATTCTTCTTCAACGGAAACGTCATCCCGATCGATCCGAAAAAGGAGAGAGTTTCCGCAGAAGATAGAGCAAATTTTATTAAAAAGCTCGTTTTTGGTGATTTGAGTTCTGAAGAGATAAAGTTCCCAGGAAGGATCTTTGTCGAGGAGACAAAGGAGATGGGAATTCTTGAAAGGCCGGGAATAGCAGAAGCCTGTTCTGATCTCGCCAGATTGGCTGGATTCAGGCCCTGCGCGGTATATGCTCCGATTCTCACGTCCGAGGGAGAAGTTGCAGGAAGAGAATATGCCGAAAGTTTTTCGAGGATTCACTCGATACCCACGATAAGCATAAGGGAGCTCATAGAGTTCAGGTTGAAGAACGAGAAAATCGTGGAAAGAGCGGTTGAGGCAACGCTGCCCACGAAGTTTTACGGGACTTTCAAGGCGATCGGTTACAGGAGCCCGATTGGAGAGATAATTGCCTTAGTAAGGGGAAATGTTGCTGAAGGCGATGTTCTTGTCAGAATTCATTCCGAGTGCCTCACAGGAGACGTTTTGCACTCCCTTCGATGCGATTGCGGCGAACAGCTCGAAAGTGCTCTGAAGGCGATCGACAGAGAGGGCAAGGGAGTGCTGATATACATGCGCGGACACGAAGGGCGGGGAATCGGGCTTATAAACAAGCTCATGGCATACAGGCTCCAGGAAAACGGCATGGATACAGTTGACGCGAACATAAAGCTCGGATTCCCCCCAGACCTCAGAAGCTATGGAGTTGCAGCCCAGATCCTTATGGATCTCGGTGTGAGGCGCGTGAGGCTGCTTACAAACAATCCACTAAAAATAGAAGAGCTTGCAAAATACGGCTTCAGCGTTAAGAGAGAGGCAATCGAGGTGGAACCAACTGAGGCAAATCTGGAATATCTGAAAGCGAAAAGGGACAAGATGGGGCATTTCTTATGCATAAACGATTAAGGGCCTTAATCGGCTTTGAGAAAGCTTTAAAAACATACCCTAGAGTGATATAAAGCTGGGCCCGTGGCTCAGCCAGGACAGAGCGACGGCCTTCTAAGCCGTAGATCGCGGGTTCAAATCCCGCCGGGTCCGCTTTTATTTCCGTGATTACAGCCGCAACGTTATAACCCGTTACGAATCACTGGGGCAATGGTTAAATGTCAGGTATGGGCTCTCTGCCCGATCGCTTCCCCAATAGCAAATTGCTGCATCACACGGAGGATATTACTTTACTGCGAATGAAATTATCGAATAGTGCAAGGATTCAAATGCTATTGGTTAGCTCGTGACACTCCACGGATTTTCACCGTAGAGTCTCCTCAAAACTTC
>CAZZIT010000061.1:0-2242 GCA_964654365.1 uncultured archaeon | reverse complement strand
TCGATGAAAGAGTTCAGAGCTTTTAGATACTCTATGTTTGCCCTCAGCAAATGCCTCATCGGCTCTTCAAGACCAGTCGGCATTAGAGCCAGAAAGAGCCTTATACGATCCTCAATCATCCTCCTCACCGAAGTAAACGTGGAGTTCTCCATTTATAATCTTTGCCTTCTTCATCGAGTACTTGTAAGCGATGGCTGGAAGGGGCAGTATCACGGCTGCTCTTCCTGCAGGAGTGCTGAGATGAATCAAAAGCTCATCACCAAACCTTTCAACCTCGAGGTCTTCCCTGCTCACATTTGGGACCCTTAAGACTATCTCGAAGCCCCTCGAATGGTGGAAGATTTCAATTGCTCTGCTTTCATGGTATATCTTCGTGGGATCCTCTCCCGCAAAAATTTCCTGCGCCAAGATCTTCAATAATTGCATCCCTTTAACTTCCTGGCTTAGCAGCCTTACCTTCTTTATCGGAATCGGGCTGAACTCGAGTTCGCATCTCGCCAAATAATCCCTCTGCGCCCTGTACCATGTGCTAAGATATCCTTCAGCAAGCTGTTCCGGAAAAATCTTGTTTACAAAAACGAGGTCTGTGTTTAGCCCGTAGACCGATGCCTGCATCAGAGTTCTCTTTGCGTTCTCTATGCTGAAGCTGTCTGGATTCATCACGATCCTCAGGCTCGCAATCTTCGGATCTGTTATGTATCCGTGGATCCTTTCGAGCATGTCAAGCAGACGGATTTCACTCTCTATCACATCTTTTGAAGGCACTGGGATGTTAGTTAAGTATGATATTGGCTTTCCAAACTCGAAGAATGGAGTAAGGAGCTTCATGAACCTCCTGCTGAATCTGCTGAAGATGAAGGGCAGATAGAGTATCCTGAGCGCATCTCCGGAAGGAACCATGTCCAGAATGTAGACGTCATGTGTATCTTCTTCAAGGTATGAAAGGAGCTTCAGCAGCGCCGCTGCACCCGTGACTCCAGGAAAGTTCGCGATCTCGTAAGCGACAACGTCATCGATCTGCCTCGATTTCAGGACTTCGACTATAAACTCCATGATCTCGGAATAATGCACTGAAACTTCGTGAACGACGTCGACCTGCACTGCATCCAGTTTTTGGCTAATTTTCGTGATCTCAGCATTTACTCTTTGCTCGAAAAGGTCTGCAAGGGTGTGAGCAGGATCTGTTGAAATGAGAAGAGTATCGTAATCGAGTTCCGAGCTCCTTATGGCTGTTGCTGCGGAAATAGTTGACTTTCCAACCCCTCCCTTGCCTGTTACGAACAGAATTCTCGCCATAGCATGATTCTCTATGCAGGGCTAAAATTTTTTATCGCAGGATTGCAAAAAGGTTTATATTGATCGTTAACTACGCATCGCCATGTATCGCATCAGACCTTTAAAGCAGGCCGAGATCAGCGTTCCCTTAGGAGCTGTTGCAATGTTCGCTGACATGCGAGTGCTCGTTTCAGGCCCTGTTTATGTCTGGCTGCTTGAAAGCGGAGACAGGAAGATCTTAGTCGACGCGGGCGTTTCTGAACCAAAAGGAGGTTTTGTTCACGGCTTTCCTTGCAGGGGCGGGGGAGAGAGGGGCCTGAGAAGTGCTCTCTCAACCGTTAATTTGAGTCCAGAGGAAGTGGAAACGCTCATAATCACGCATCTGCACTTCGATCACGTTGCCAATGCGAGGCTTTTCCACAACGCGAGAATATACGTGCAGAAAAGGGAGTGGAAGTCTGCCATGAATCCCCCGATGCACTACAGAGAGATCTACGACAGAGAGTTCTTTTCGCCCCTTGAAGATATGGATCTCTGCCTCGTGAACGGTGACGTGGAGATTGAAGAAGGTATAAGACTCGTTTTGCTTCCCGGACACACTAAGGGTCTTCAGGGGGTTTTGGTGAGGGCTGAGAGCGGGTACTACCTTCTTTCCGGCGATCACTTTTACTCGTACGTGAACATGCAGCCACCAAAAGATACGCTGGATTTCGAGGACGGCAGCGGTCAGAAGGTTTCTGTTAGCTCAAAGCTTCCATTTCTGCCCCCGGGACTTCATGTTGATCTCAGCGAATGGTATGAGAGCTGTTTCAAAGCCCTGAGCCTCGTAAAAAGGAACAGAATCCTTCCCGGACACGAGCCGAGCATCGAGGGACAGGAATTCTCTTAAGCAAAAAGTTTATATACTATTTTAAAACCGTACTGCCATGATATACCTCAGCTACAGGTTTTACCGGTGGAGGTACGA
>CAZZIT010000060.1:0-3295 GCA_964654365.1 uncultured archaeon | reverse complement strand
ACGACATTCTCGGGCTCTCGGTGGAGAACTTCCTCGAAAGGAGGCTTCAGACCATTGTCTACAGGCAGGGACTTGCGAAGACGATAAAGCAGGCGAGGCAGATGATAGTTCATGGGCACATAGAGGTGGACGGCAGAAAGGTTACCTCTCCGAGTTTTATCGTTCAGAAGGATTTTGAGAAGAAGGTGGGAGTGAGGGTGAAGGGAAATGCCTGAAAAGGAAAAGATCAGATGGGGGATAGCTCACATTTATTCTTCGTACAACAACACAATCATAACGATAACTGACATCACGGGGGCCGAGATAATTGCAAGAGTTAGCGGTGGCATGATCGTGAAGGCCGCAAGGGATGAGGGCAATCCCTATACGGCAATGCAGGGCGCACTGAAGGCTGCGAGCATTGCTATGGAGAAGGGAATAAATGCCGTGCACGTGAAGGTCAGGGCTCCAGGGGGGAACAGGCCGAGAATTCCAGGACCTGGCGCTCAGGCGGCAATAAGGGCACTCGCAAGAGCGGGGCTGAGAATAGGCAGAATAGAGGACGTAACTCCGATCCCACACGATGGAACTCGCCTGCCAGGAGGCAGAAGGGGTAGGAGAGTCTGATGCCGAAAATTGAAATTCTCAGCGAGTCTCCTGAAAAGATAGTTTTTAAGCTTTTAGATGCTTCTCCAGCCTTAGCGAATTCGATTCGAAGAGCAATGAAGTCCCTCGTTCCAGTTCTGGCAATTGATTACGTTGACTTCTACGTGAATTCAAGCAACTTTTACGACGAGATGATAGCGCACAGGCTTGCCATGCTTCCGATCAAGACAGATTTGAACAGGTTCAACCTGCGAGAAAACTGCAGCTGCGGAGGAGTCGGTTGCCCGAGCTGCCAGATCTCGTTCAGGCTTAACGTTGAGGGGCCGAAGGTTGTGTACGCAAGGGATTTCATAAGCGACGATCCATCTATTCACTTCGCATTTGGAGAAATTCCAGTTCTTGAGTTATTTAAGGGTCAGCAGCTGATGGTCGAGGCCGTTGCGAGACTCGGAACTGGAAAGGAACACTCGAAGTTTCAACCAGTTGCAGCATGCTTCTACAGAATAATCCCAATGGTGGTGATAAACGAGAATTGCGATTTTTGCAGGAACTGCATAGCAGCATGTCCTAGGGGTATCCTCGAAGAGAGGGGAGGCAAGGTTATTGCTAAGAGTTTGGAAAATTGCTCTCTGTGCAGGGAGTGCGAAAAGGTCTGCGAGACCAAGGCGATAAGGGTTGCTGAGACAAACGACTTCTTCTTCGTCGCCGAGGGAACGGGCGCTTTGCCAGTCAAAGAAGTCCTTTTAAGGGCGATAAATATCCTTAAGGAGAAGGCAGAGAACTTCAACAAGCTCCTTTCTGAAATAAATGTTTAGAGTTATACCTGCAGTCGATCTAAAGGGCGGAAAGGTCGTCAGGCTGAGGCAGGGGAGAGAAGAGGAGATAACATTCTCCCTTGACGATCCCGTGGGCGTTGCGAGGGGCTGGATAGAGAAGGGCGCGAGAGTTCTCCACGTTATAGACTTAGATGGGGCATTTGGGGGTAGACTAAAGCACGAGGAGATCGTATCAGAGATAATCTCTCTCGGTGTCGAGGTGCAGGTGGGGGGAGGGATAAGGGATTTCGAAATCGCAGAGAGAATGCTCAAATTCGGAGCTGCGAGGGTGATCTTCGGCACACTCGCGGTCGAGAGGGTCGAAGAGGTCAGAAAATTCGCTGAGAAATGGAGGAGAAGGATCATGATCGCCGTGGATGTGAAGGGAGGGAAAGTGGTGGTGAAGGGCTGGAAGGAGAGCACGAAGCTTGATCCCTTGGAATTCACGAAGCTTTTCGAGGATCTGGAAGTTTCATTTCTTTACACGAATGTAGACGTTGAGGGGCTTGTTTCGGGCATAGACAGGGATGCCATGAGTCTCCTGAAGAACATAAAACGCCCGGTCTACGTCGCCGGCGGGATCTCATCGCTCGAGGACATAGCATTCATAAAAAGCTTAGGAGCAAGGGGTGTCATACTCGGATCTGCAATTTACACGGGAAAGATTAAATTAGAGGAGGCACTCAAACTTGAGTCATGAAGAGGGTTAGTAGGAAAACGAAGGAAACCGAAGTTACGGCATTTTTTGCCTCAGAAAAGCTCGAAATCGAAACGGGTTTGAAATTCCTTGACCATCTGCTCGAAACCATTTCCACACACTCGGGCTTCCAGATCGAGGTGAGGGCAAGTGGTGACAGCGAGCACCACCTAATCGAGGATGTGGCAATATGTCTCGGAAAGAGCATCTCCGAGTTAGATAAAAAAGGTATAGAGAGATTTGGAAGTGCCATAGTGCCTATGGATGAGGCAGTTGCGGTTTGTGGGCTCGATTTCAGCGGCAGGGGTGTGTTTGTGTTCGAGGGTGAGCTTAAGGATGGCGAAATAAGGGCAGAAGATTTTCTGCACTTCTTCGATACCCTGTGCAGGAATTCCGGTCTCAACGTTTACCTCGAAGTGAGGGGAAAGAACTCACACCACATGATGGAGAGCGCGGCTAAGGCATTTGCACTTGCGCTAAAGCAGGCCTTGAGCAAAACCGGGAAGAACTTTAGGAGTGCCAAAGGTGTTCTCGATTGATCGTCTGCGAGAAGCTGAGCAAGAGGTTTGGAGAAAATTTTGCCCTCAGGGAGGTCTCCTTCAGTGCTGAGGGAAAAATCGCCGTCTTCGGCTACAACGGAGCCGGAAAGTCTACGCTCGCTAAGATCCTTGCGGGAATATTGAAGCCAACCTCTGGCAGGGTTGAAGTTTTCGGAGTCGAGCCGAGCAGGGACGAGGAAGTTAGAAGGGTCATTGGAGTTGTTACGCACAATCCCATGCTTTACAGGGAGCTGACGGTTAAGGAAAACCTCGAATTTTACTCAAAAATCTACAACGCGAAGGACTGGGAAGTCGTTCGAAAATTGAAACTTGAAGAAAAGCTTAATTCGAGGGTTTCGGAGCTTTCCAAGGGATTTATTCAGCGCGTTGCAATTGCAAGGGCGCTAATTATAAAGCCGAAGCTGCTGATACTTGACGAAGCTCTTTCAGGACTCGATGCAGAGAGCAGAGAAGTGGTTCATCGCATAATGCAGGAATTTAAGGGATCTATCGTCTATTCGACCCACAACTTCGAAGATGCGGAATTCTGCAACGATTTTCTCGTCCTCGAAAACGGGAGATTGAAGTATTTCGGAGAGAGTTATGAAAGGGCGGTCAGGTCTCTTTCTGCTCGCTGAAATCGTAAAAAAGGACCTGAA
>CAZZIT010000059.1:0-2639 GCA_964654365.1 uncultured archaeon | reverse complement strand
TAATCGGTGTGCCGGATCCCTACAGGGGAGAAACTGTTAAGGCCTTCCTAGTGCTCAAACCTGAATTCAGGGGAAAAGTTACTGCTGAGGAAATCATAAAGTTCTGCAAGGACAAGCTCGCAGCATACAAGGTGCCCAGACTCTTGGAGTTCAGAGAATCGCTGCCAAAACACTCGTAGGCAAGATCTTGAGGAGGGCGCTGAGAGAGGAGGAGAAAAGGAGGGCAGCAGGACTCTAAAAGTGAGAGTATCCTCTGAACTCCAAAGCCTTTTTTCCGAGAAAAACACCGCTTCCCTCTTCGATTCTCCCTATCTCGATTCCCAGGTCGCTATCTTCAGCTGTGAACAAAAGCTCGTAATCTCCTCCTCCAAAAAGGAATAGTTCCAGAGCCTTTTCTTTGTCCACGTAACCTGTCAGGTGTGAGAGATCGACATCCGGGTTGAGTACGACCTTTACTCTGCTATCCCTCGAGATCAGGTGGGCGGAAACGGATAGGCTATCGCTTATATCGGTTAGCGCATTTGCGAATTCTGCGATCCTCAGTCCCTCATCGATCCTCGGCTCAGGAGTGTAAAGCTTTTCAGCGTAGGGCAGTTCATCTCTAACAAAACCCTTTTCGAGCATTTCAAGGCACAGCTGGGCCTTGCCGAGCGGAGCTGTTATGAAGAGCCTGTCTCCGGGTTTTGCCTTAGCTCTCGTTATCACCCTCTTAGCCGCCCCGACTGCAAATCCTGCGATTGTGAGGACAGGGGAGAAGTCTATGTCTCCGCCTGCTACCTTAACACCGAATTTCTCACACCATTCCTTAATTCCACCCAAAATCGCTCTGAAAAGTTCTTCGTCGGCTTTTTTCATGGAAATCGAGCTCAGAAAAACCATGGGTCTTGCGCCACTTGCGGCTAAATCTGAAAGTGTCACCGCAACCGCCATCTTCCCAAATTCCCCCGGCTTCATGTATTTTGGAAAATCGCTGATTTCATTTACGGTATCGCATGTAAAGACGAGGAATTCTGTGCCACGGCGTAGGAAGGCTGCATCATGCGTTCCTGCTGGAACGTCCAGGTCTTCCTTTCCGAACAGCTCCTCAACGACCTTAATAAGCTCGAATTCTCTCATACTCCGAAAGGATTCTGCTCGTTACATAAAGGCTCGAGTAACTTTCCCTTCCCAGACTGACGGCTCTGTAGTTTCCTAAGGCTTTTATCGTTTCTTCGAAAAATTCTCCATGTGCAAAGGCACCGATGCAGATCGCAACCTCTCCCTTTAAAACTTCCGGGCTGTATCTTTCCCCTTTCTCGCTCAGAAGCACAACCCTTTTCCCTTTAACAAGCTCTGAAAGGCTTGAGTCGAGGATCTCGAGCAACCTCTTCTCACCGCTCTTTATTACTTTCTCTTTAAATAGAGCTTCCATCAAGCCTATAAATCGGTTGTAGTTCCTAGGCAGCCTCGTTTCGCTCGAAATCCTTATGATTGTCCCCCTTACCGTGTGAACGTAAACTTCGAAGTTATCTCTCATCGGTGAGTCGAGGAGAAGAAGGAGGCAGTGGTGAACGATGTCGGGTCTACCTCTCTTTTCCCTGAACTTCAGTCTATCTATTGCTGAATGATGCTTCGAGTCGTCAAGCAGAATTTCCGAGACACTCTTCTTTCTCCTCTTTGCATCTGAAAGTACTGTGGAGTGGTTTCTGATTTCTGCTGGCACGAGCTCGAGGCCAGCTTCAAGGAAAATGAAGCAGTCCATGATTTGATTATTCAAAAAATAAAAAATTTTTCATTTACCAACCCTTCCAATTGCAATTATGTAGAGTGGATCCTCTTCGGAGAGATTCAGAATTCTCTCGACCTCTGCATCGTTGAAAGCGCCTACTGGAACTGCTCCAAGGTCTAATGCGGTTGCCTGCAACAAAACGTTCTGAACTGCGTGTCCCACTTCGAAGTGCACGTATCTGATCCCTCTTTCCCCGTATTTAGCCGTTGTTCTCTCGTATACGGCAGTTATGACAATGTTTATCGCTGCATTTTTTACACATGCCTGTCCTTACCGCCGCCTTGGATAACTCCTCTCGCCTGTCTCCTTCAACAACCCTGATTATCTCGTGCCTACTGGGATAGTATCTGTAAATCCCGGGCTCGAGGCCATCAACTCTGCCGGCGACAACGAAGATCTCGAGCGGATAAAGAGCCCCAGCAGATGGAGCCGTTCTGAAGCCGCGTGGATCCGTGATGCCCTGTGCGGACCAGAGAAGCTGAGACAGTTCTTTGATCGTCAGATTATCGTTGCTGTAATCTCTTATAGATCTTCTCTCACTCAGCGTTCTTTCTAAGGACTTTTTTTCATCCTTGGAAGGCTCTGGTAGCTTTATTTTTTCAGAGGAGTTTTCGTTCTTCTCTTCTCCCTGATGCGCACAGCATGTTAGTACAGCAGCGAGTAATAGTGGAAGCAGGAGTCGCATGATAGATCTCATAGATTTACCTTCATAATCCTTTTGTCGCCCTTCGTTTTCAAAAAATTTAAACAATTTGATAAATTCTTATTGTCTCCTCACCCTCAGGCTTTAGAATCCTGAACTTCACACTCCATGCTCCGCTTTCAATCGGACATTTGGCCTTAAATGGCTGAGATTCGCTTATTATCTTGC
>CAZZIT010000058.1:0-12026 GCA_964654365.1 uncultured archaeon | reverse complement strand
CTTCAGCAAATTCTATTTACACTTTTACCGCTTGAAGTCCATCGGGAATTGACCCTTGCGTTATTAATAGCGGTTATTGCTCCACTTCTGCACCTTTATGCTAAGGGGCAGGAAAAACATATGGAAAGGATTTACGCAATCTCATGGTTGATGCATTTGCCGTCAGTGCTCTACTACTCCGGCTTAGATTGGCTTGAGGCAATAAGCGCCCAGTTGAACTTTCAGGTATTCGAGACAGAATTGTCCTTTTGGGATACGCTGCTCATAGGCGCTATTTTGGTAGGCGGGAGGATACTGCTTTTCCTTACCTCAAACGTGAGAAAGACTCTGGAGGAGCTTCAGAAAAGGGGCGCCGATGAAGATGACCTGATGAAAGTAGCCTCCGGAATGACCTTCTTCGCTCTGGCCATCGTAACCCTTTCCATATCAGTGGCTCTACTGATGAGCCATATTATACCCACGACTAAGGTGCTTCTGAACCCCTTTATTGAGATGATACCCTACACCTATGCAGTGGTCGGGGCTGCTTGTCTTATTGCAATCCCGGTCATTGCGATCTTGTACCTATATAGCAGAGCGCGCTTTTAATTTTGGCAGAATTCTACGGGCTCTACCATAAGGGTGGATTGAGGAGCTTCGTGCTTCACTCCAATAGCAGAAAAATACCTTTTTCACTAAAGCCACGCCCAAGGCAAGCAGGATTTAAGCGAAGATAAATGCTTAAAGAGCTGAAATGCCATGATCTACCTTCAGAGAGGGCTAATGGAAAGATCACGCCTTCTTCGAGGGGAAACAGGTTAGATATAAAATATCAAATTCGTAAAAAACGAAAAAGTTTTAAAATGAGCCGATTCTTTATTTTTAAACAGGAGGTGGAGAAATGAGGGCGTGCTTGCTTCCAGAAATTGGTTTGGGGTGGTCTAATTGAGAACTTCTGAGGAGTACAGGCAGGATTTGTACAAGATGAAGCCAAACATCTACGTGAGGGGAAAAAAGGTAGGTAGGGATTCACCCGAGCTCAGGGGAGGGATTAATGTAATATCAAGGACTTTCGATCTCGTGGATAATCCCGATTTCAAAGATCTGCTCGTAACGCACTCTCACCTGACCGGGAAAAAGATAAACAGATTCACACACGTGAACCAGTCTGCAGAGGACCTGATGAAGAAGCAGGAGATGATAAGGAAGTGCTGTCAGGTCACGGGCGGTTGCATTCAGCGCTGTATGGGCTGCGATGCAATAAACGGTCTTTCGGTTGCAACCTTCGCCGCCGATCAGGAATTCGGGACGGACTATCACAAAAGGTTCATAGAGTACCTCAAGGAATTCCAGAACAGGGATCTCGTGGCAGCATGCGCTCAGACAGATGTCAAGGGAGATAGAAGCAAAAGGCCTCACGAGCAGGACGACCCGGACATGTACGTCAGGGTTGTGGAGAAGAGAAGCGATGGAATAATTGTTAGGGGGGCGAAGAACTGCATAACGATGGCAAGCATTGCGGACGAGATAATCGTTGTGCCAACCCGCGCGATGACCGAGAAAGACAAGGACTACAGCGTGGCCTTTGCGGTCCCAGCGGATGCGGATGGTGTTAAGATAATCGCAAGAACAGCCCACCACAGGGCTCCACCCGAATTCAACATGCCTTTCAGCGAGATTGGCGACGACGAGAACATGATCATCTTCGATGACGTCTTCGTGCCCTGGGATCGAGTTTTCATCTGCGGAGAGCACAGGCAAGCAACGATGGCTGCTCATCTATTCGCCCTCTTCCACAGGCACAGCTACACTGGCTGCAAACCTGCGGCTACTGACGTGAAGATGGGCTTCGGGGCGCTGATAGCGGAATACAATGGAGTTTACGACAGGCACAACATAAGGGAGAAGCTCGTCGAGCTTGCGGCGACTGCCGAGCTTGTTTATGCGGCGGGAATAGCTTCTGCAGTGAAGGGAATAAAGACTCCTGCAGGCACATTCATTCCTAACGAAGTCTACGCGAACGTCGGCAGAAGGCATGCTGGGCTCAACTACTACCACGACCTCGAAATACTTGCAGAACTTTCCGGCGGTCTTCCAGCCTGCCTGCCCTTTGCAGAGGACTATCTGAATCCAGAGACGAGGCCATATATTGACAAATACATAAAGAGGAGGAGCGATGTTCCGCCCGAGAATGTTTATCGCTGCATATACGGGATCTCGAACATACTCGCTTCTTCTCTCGGAGGCACGAGTGCCGTTGCGGGTGTGCATGGAGGCGGATCTCCTGTGATGGAGGATATCGCAATAATGCGTTCTTACGACTTCGAGGAGAAGAAGAGGATTGCAAAATATCTTGTTGGAATCAGGGATTGAATCCAGTGATTTTTTATGTTTTTCGAAGATTTTGAGCCAGGGATGAGGTTCGAGACTTCGGGGAAGACCATAACCGAGGCGGACATAGTAAACTTCGCGGGTATTAGCGGTGACTGGAACAGAATTCACCTCGATGAAGAGTTTGCGAAGAAGACGCCTTTTGGCAAAAGAATTGCCCACGGTCTTCTAACGCTTTCAATAACGAGCGGACTGATAACGAGGCTAAGGCTTACCGAAGACAGCCTTATAGCTTTCTACGGCATAGAAAGGCTCAGATTCACGAAGCCTGTTTTCATTGGAGACACGATCAGGGCGATAGTTGAAGTAGAGGGCAAGGAGGACAAGGGAGATTATGGGGTTGTGGCCTTCAAGATCTCGACGCTTAACCAGAAGGAGGAGGTTGTGATGGTCGCAACCTTCAAGACTGCGGTGAAGAAAAGAAAATGATCGAGAAAATCGCCGAGGGGCTTTACAGGATCGAGATTCCGCTGCCAAAGAATCCTCTGAAGTATCTGAACTCCTACGTTATAACGGGAGACAAATTTTTGATCATAGACACGGGGTTCAACCTTGATATCTGCTACGAGCAAATGCTCAATGGCCTTAAGCAGATCGGAGTTGAGCTTGAGAGAGCGGAGATCTTCGTAACACACCTGCACGCCGATCATCTTGGCCTTGCTGGGAGATTGCGTGGAGAAGTTTACATGAGCAAAACCGATGCAGAGATAGCTGTGCATTCTGTAAAGCACCCCGAATACTGGCTTGAGCTCGTGGAATTCTACAAGAAAAATGGATTTCCTCCGGAAGAAGCAGAAAAAGCCGCAAAAATTCATCCTGCCGTAAAATACAGCCCGAAGCCGATTGAATTCAATTTCCTAAATGAAGGGGACGTTCTGGAATTCGGGAACTACAGGCTTGAGGTTATCCATACCCCGGGACATACTCCAGGACACTTGTGCCTTTACGAGCCGGAAAAGAGGCTCCTTTTCTCAGGAGATCACATACTCTTTGACATAACCCCGAACATAACGCACTGGGAAACGCTCGATGATGCTCTTGGCAAATACCTTCAAAACCTTGAAAAGATTCAAGAGTTCGAAGTTGAAAAGACGTTACCCGGGCACAGAAATTTCCACGGCGATCACAGGAAAAGGATTGAAGAGCTAAAAGAGCACCATAGAAGAAGGCTTAAAGAAGCTCTGAATGCCGTGAAAAATGGTTCGAGTACTGCCTGGGAAATAGCACAGAAAATAACCTGGGATCTTGATTACCAGAACTGGAACGAACTTCCGACGATGCAAAAGTGGTTTGCAGTGGGAGAAACGATCGCCCATCTTGATCATCTCGAGAAGAGGAAATTGGTGAAAAAGGAGGACTCGGATAAGATCTACTACTACCCGGCCTAAATCACGCCGATCTCCTCAAGCTTTTCCTCGCTGAGACTTTCAACTGTGGTCTCTTCAACTATTCTCCCCTTGGACATCAACACCACACGACTGCATAGCTCCCAGATCAATTCCATCTCGTGCGAAGCTATTACGACCGTGCCCGAATAATTTCTCATCATCTCCGCAACTATTCTTTTCGTCTTTCCGTCCACGTTGGCTGTGGGCTCATCGAGGAATATCACCTCCGGGCTGTAAACCAAAACGCTGGCTATCTCGACCTTCTTCTTTTCTCCCCCGCTCAGCCTGAAAGGCGGTTTTTGCAGTATTTCTTCGAGATCAAACTTCTTTGCGTATTCTGAAAGAAGTCTGAGCATTTGCTCCTCATCCATTTCGAGCTGTTTCGGAACGTAGAGGAGCTCATCTTTCACTGTGGGATTAAAGAGGAAATCGTCTGGATTCTGAAAGACGACTCCTATCCTTCGCCTTATGCTTTCGACGTTCTTTTTATCGGGTAACATTCCGAATATCCTTACCTCTCCTTTAGTCGGCCTCAAAAGGCCTGAGAGCAGAAAGATCAGCGTCGACTTTCCGCTCCCATTCGGCCCGATGATTCCAACTCGGTCATTCCTGTAGATCTCTATGCTGACGTCTCTTAAAGCCATGCTGCCATCTGGATAGGCGTAGCTGACGTTCCTCGCGCTTATCAGAGGGCTATGCACCACAAAGCCACGAAGGCTGAAAGTGATATATAGATTGCCTCAAGAGTTCCGAATTGTAATTTGCTCCCGATTATTCTTTCACCTCTCGAGGCAATTGCGAGCTGAACTCTTTCGGCTCTCTCAATGCTTCTAAGAAAGAAAAGACCTACAGCTTCACCACCTTTCCTCCAGAGCTCCAGATGACTTCCTCTTGCGACTCTCCTGCTCTCTCTTGCAAGCAGAATGTTGATTATGTCCTGAAAAACCACCAAGATGTATCGGTAAGCCAGCCAGAGACCGTGAACGAATACTTCTGGAACCTTAAGCGACCTTAAAGCGGAGCAGATATCTGCGAAGCTCGTGCTCATCACGAGCATCTGGACTGCTATAACGGCTATAAGGACTCGCAACGTGAAGAGGAGAGGATATCCTATATCTTGCAGCAGCAAAGGGGAAACAACGGCGAATGAGAAGAGTGGGAAAAGCCAAACTCGCCTGATCATGTTCTTAAGGCTCAGACCGAGTATCGCGGAAATCAAAATTAAGGAGAGGAGGAGGAAAAGCAATTTTTTTGGCTCGAAAGTTGAAACGGCGAGGATAACGAATAAAAACGTGCCCAGAAGCTTGATTCTTGCGTCAATTGAATGCAGTGTGCTTTTCGAGCTGTATTCGTGGATGAAAAAATTTTGAAAGTAAGAGGAGGCGTTTTTAAGTGTCTTTTCGAGAACCACGTGCATACTTCACCGCATAAGCCAAGGCCAGCACGATTAGGACTCCGAGCAAGCCGCTCAGCAACGTTCCCGTATATGGATCGAGGCCAGAGATCGTGTAGTCGGGGATTAAGCCTTCGTAGGTCGGATTTTCTTCAAGTCCAATCATCTCTGCAGCTTTTTCAAGCGGTTCAGCGTAGCCAACTTCCTCCGCAAGGTATGCGAAAACTGGCGATAGAGCTATTAGTGCGGCTATTAGGGCAAAAGAGGTCTTTCCAACCTCTTTCTTTTCTAGAAGGTCGGCTCTGCGAGTTGCTATGTAGCCAACGACACCTGCGGTGATTATGCCTTCAATAACGCCAAGCAATGCATGCCATACCCCCATTACTGGCACGGTGACGCTCAATCCGTATGCAAAGCTTGTAGATAGTCCTATTTCAATTCCCGCAAAGATCGCCGCTGCCGTGATCCCGAGCCATCCAGCAAGGAACGCTGCAAAGTTTTTGTTATACCTAGAAAAGGTCCTGTAGATGTAATAACCCAAGAAAACGTTTACTATTGCCATGTTCCAAACGTTCGCACCCCAAGCAGTGATGCCTCCGTCGTTGAAGACGAGCGTCTGAATTGTCAGCACGATCGCCATTGCAAGACTGCCAGCATACGGGCCTAGGAGAATTCCAGCAAGTGCTCCACCCGCGAAATGGGCAGAGGTACCGCCGGGAATTGGCCAGTTAAGCATCTGGGCTGCAAATATCGCTGCCGATAGCACTCCAAACAGAGAGGTGAGCCTTTCCCCCCTCAACCTGTATATCGAGTAACCCAGCACGAGCAAGGTTAGCGCAAAGAATAACGCAGCTATGCTCAAATCCAGATATCCATCGGGAATATGCATGAACTCTCTCTTACTTCAAGCTAATAAAACTTTCCATTTTGTTAACTGGTATTAAAATTTACTTTAATGGTAAAAAATTTGGGCTGAAAAGTATTTATCACCCGCCTCCAATTATGTGGCTATGAAGCTCGTCACCTGTGGACTTCCTTATGCGAATGGGAAGCTTCACATAGGTCATCTCCGCACTTATGTTCCCGCGGACGTTTACGTGAGGTATTTGAGATTGATGGGTGAGAAGGTCATCTTTATCTGCGGAAGCGACTGCCATGGAACGCCGATAGTCGTAAATGCTGAGAAAGAGGGCCTGAAGCCAGAGGAGCTTGTGAACAAGTATCACGAGCACTTCCAGCGGGTTTTCAGGGCGCTGGACATAAACTTCGATTTCTTCGGAAAGACCACGGAAAGGTATCACCATGAAAGAACGAGAGAATTCGTAAAAAGTCTTGTAGAAAACGGTTACATATACAGAAAGGAAATAGAGCTTGCTTACTGCGAGAACTGCGAGATGTTCCTGCCCGACAGATACGTGGAAGGGGTTTGCCCCTACTGCAAGGCTCCAGCGAGAGGGGACGAATGCGATCAGGGCTGCGGCAGGCATCTCGAGCCGGGTGAGATCTTAGAGCCGAAGTGCAAGATCTGCGGGAATAGAGCAGTTTTCAGGACACAAACGCATTACTTCTTCAAGCTAACGGCATTCCAGGATTTTCTCAAAGAATACCTTTCGAATCTTTCGGGAACCGAAAATGCACTGAATTACGCAAGGGAGTGGATCGGAAATCTCAAAGACTGGTGCATAACGAGAAATCTGGAGTGGGGCGTCAGATTTCCTCTCGACGAAACTCTTGTTCTCTACGTTTGGGTCGATGCACCAATAGGGTACATAAGCTTTACAGAGAGAGCGACGGATGAATGGAAGAAGATCTGGCTTGAAGGGGAAGCGGAGATCGTGCATTTCATAGGTCTGGACATAGCGTATCATCACTGCATATTCTGGCCTGCAATGCTTAAAGGGGCAAATTACTCCCTGCCGTCAGCAGTTGTTGCCAGTGGAATGGTAAAGATCGAGGGAAAGGCATTCTCGAAAAGCAGAGGATACGTCATCTGGGTAGAGGATGAGTATCTGAAAGCGGGATTCAATCCGGACTATTTGAGATACTACATTGTCAACTACACGAGCCACGACAGGGATATGAACTTCTCATGGGATATTTTCAGGGAGAAGGTGAACAACGAAATCATAGCGACGCTGGGCAACTTCCTTTTCAGAATTCTTTCCTTTGCCTGGAAGAACTTTGGAAGCCTGAAAATGGAGGTTGATGGAGAAATCCTCGAGAGGATCAGGGAAACGAAGGAAAAGATCGCAAATTCGATAAAGAAATGGGAGTTCAAGACTGCAAGCGATGCGGTGATGGAACTCGCAAGCTTTGGAAACGTTTACTTCCAGAATTCGAAGGCCTGGGAGCTCGTGAAGTCCGATAAAGAAAAGGCTATGAAGGTTGTTGCGAATTGCCTTCAGATCGCTAAGGCCTTAGTCATCCTGGGGTATCCGATCATGCCGAGAAGCATGGAAAAGGTTGCTGCGGCGATGGCTCTTGAGCTGAAAAATTGCTCTCTGGATGATGTGCTGAGAGTAGACGAAAAGATCGAGCTCAAAAAGCCCGAACTGCCGTTTAAGAAGATAGAAAGCGAAGACATAGAGCCCCTGAAGAAGCTGCTTTCAGAAAGATTTTCGGGCAAGAAAGAGGCCGAAATATCTCTGGAAGATTTCAAGAAGCTGGATCTGAGGGTCGGCAGGATAATCTCCGCCCAGAGGATAGAGGGCAGCAAGAAGCTCATGAAGCTCATCGTCGATATCGGGGATGAAAAAAGGCAGATCGTCGCAGGAGTTGCTGAAAGCTACACCCCTGAAGAGTTAAATGGAAAGCTTGTCGTCGTTCTTGCAAACCTGAAGCCCGCAAAACTGATGGGAGTCGAAAGCAGGGGGATGGTGCTTGCTGCCGATGTCGACGGAAGGCCTGTGCTATTAACGCCAGAGAAAGATGTCAAGCCAGGAGAAAAGGTAAAATAACTGTTCGAAACTTTCTTCCGCAATCTTGGTTCCGTGAATCGAATCTATTTTTCATGAGGTATTTCAAGCTTACTGGCAAGAAAAACTTATTAAAGCGTTTGGGAATACCAAGATCAAATGGCAGAAAAGGAGGTTGAGCTGAAATACGTTATCCTGCGTCCCCTCGGATATCCGCTCAAGGCGAGCTTCGTCGAGTACCCGAAGGTAGACAATCCGAGGGTCTTTAACGTCTACGCAAAGGACCAGTGGAGGGGTGAAATCGTATACAAGGGAAAGCTGATGTTTGATATGAAGATGTTCCCCGATTTCGCCTTTGAAGTTGTCGAGGCTGTTCCTCCTTCAGGCTATATTTCCGATTCGACCAAGATCATCGTTGAATCTGAAACTAGAGTCATAGAGACGGAACTCGTGAAGAATATTCGGCTTTCCGATGTCGTTGGGCAGGAGGAAGCGAAGAGGAAAGCGAGGGTAATTCTCGAGTATCTCAAGAATCCCAAAAAGTTTGGAAAGTGGGCTCCAAAGAACGTTCTTTTCTACGGACCTCCGGGCACGGGAAAGACGATGCTTGCAAAGGCTTTGGCAAATGAGGCAAATACGCCCTTCATTTCCGTGAAGTCAACGAAGCTCATAGGTGAGCACGTTGGTGACGGGGCCAGGAAGATCCACGAGTTATACGATAAGGCGAGAGAACTGATGCCCTGCATAGTCTTTCTCGACGAGTTCGACGCAATAGCCCTGGACAGGAGCTATCAGGATCTCCGAGGCGACGTATCTGAAATAGTCAATGCCCTTCTTACGGAGCTCGATGGAATGCAGAGCAACGAAGGTATCTGCACGATTGCAGCAACGAATAGAATAGAGCTTCTTGATTACTCCATAAGGAGCAGATTTGAAGAGGAAATCGAGTTCAGGCTGCCGAGCTTCGAAGACAGACTTCAGATCCTCAAGAACAATGTAAAGGAGCTACCCTTGGAGGTCAGGGCGAAACTTGAAGTGATTGCAGAGCTTTCCGAGGGGCTGAGCGGAAGGGATCTCGTGGAGAAGATGATCAAGGCATCGCTTCACAAGGTTATAGCAGAAGGAAGGGAATTTATAGACACTTCAGACTTTCTGAACGTGATGGAAAAGCTAAAAATTTCCTCAAAGCAGCCTCCAAAGCACATGTTCGTTTAAACCCTTCTTCCCCTAACCCTGTCGATATCAAACTGCGCCCTCTCGCTTATGTGCATCACGGCAAGCGTTCCGGCCATGACGGGATCGCTCACAACAAGGTCGCTCACTTCCGGCACACTTCCGAACATGCTCAGCGATATGACCCTGATTCCGCTCTTCCTCAACTTCTTAACCTCTTCCGAAATCCTGCCACCCATGAGTCCTCCAGCGAGAACGAGGACTTCTGCCCTGTGAAGCCTTGAAACAGCTTTTACGGCTTCCGCAATTTCCTCTTCGCCAACTATGGGCATCGTATCAACGCTGATCCTTTCACCGCGTAGATTATGCCGATCTGCCTCGCTTATCGCACCGATCGCCACCTGCGAAACGAGTGCACCGCCGCCGAGAATTATCACTCTTTTGCCGTAAACCTGCTCGAAAGGCTTTTCTTCCTCGATCTCGACTATGTAATCAAGCTTTTTGATTTTCTCGAGCATTCTTTCGAATTCGCCACCCTCGATCTCGAAGTATATCAGTGCCTTTCCCCTGTGCTCGCCAAAACGAAGTGGAAAGCTCTGCGCATACTGAACGTTTCCTCCTTCGTCTGCGATGATCTTTGTCAGGTCCCTCAGAACCCCTATCTTGTTCTCGGCAACAATTCTGAGCCCGCGGAGCATCAGAACTTTGCCCCCGTCAGGGTTTTCGTTTCCAAAACACCCTCAATGGCCCTTATCTTGTTAACCACTATGTCGCTCAGCTCTTCAAAGTCCTTCACGACGATCTTGGCAATAAGATCGTATTCCCCAAAGAGAGGATAGAGCTCTTCGACTTCCTTTATGTTCGCAATTCTGTCGTAAACTCTCTTTTCTTTACCTGGAGCGATCTTTATGAGGACAAATCCGAGTGCCATGAAGTCACTTAACGGTTAAAAGATTTAAAGGTTATCTCTCCAACACACGAGCAGAAGGCTTTTGCTCGAAAAAGCGCCTAAGTTTTTATCAGCCTGCTGCTTATCAGGTAATCCCAGATCCTGTCCCTTAAGTGGTGCAGGTTTTTCACAGCCTTTCCCTTGCCCTTCATTTCTTCAGCGCTGCAGAGAGCAAGTCCAACTGCTATCGGACTTTCCCTTCCCTCAACCGTGACGTATACGAAATCTCCCTCCCTGATCCGGCTGTCCGCAAAGACAATTCCCGGCTTCATCACGTCAGCGCCATTCAAAATGAAGTTCATAGCCCCGGGGTCTACGGTCACTCTGTACTTCTCGGGCTTCAGCCTTATCGCACCGTAAACTGAAAGGTAGTGCCTTTCGCCGTATTCGAGTAGTAGAGGGTCGTTGTCGACCAAGATTATTTTTATCTCTCCGAAATCAAGCAGATCCATCTCCCCGTCTACATTTACCCCGGAGTTCTCGAAAACCTCCCTCGCTATCTCTTTGGATTCCTTCCTTCTCAGCCTCCTCCTCTGCACGCCAAAAATTGGCGGTGGGTTTTAAATCTTGCTCTCCCCAAAGAAGTTTTTTTAAACATGGCCGTGCTATTTTTCCTGTGAGAGTTGAAATTTACTGCGATAACTGCAGGGAGCTTACAGAGCACGAGATAGTCAAGAGTGGTCTTTACAAGTGTCTGATTTGCGGGACTCATGTTCACCAGGTTCCAGAAAAAGAGGTGGAGTTGAAGGCAATTTTCAGCAGGGACAGGGAAACTGTCATCGGAACGGTAAAGCTTTCGGAGGGGGAAGAACTGGTTAAAGGTTCTGAACTCGTCGTTGATTTCGGTGCTGAAAGCAGGCTGGGAAGAATAACGGCAATTCAGCTAAAGGATGGTAGAACTGTAGAATTTGCCAGGGCAAAGGATGCTCAGGCAGTCTGGCTGAAGGAAACGGGAGAAGTCTACGTCAAATTCAGCCTGCACAAGAGGTCGGTCACAACCCCTTACAAGGTTCTTTTCGATGGGGAGACAGAATTCATGGTCGGTGAGGAGATCGAATTTGACGGCAGGAAGTTCGTCATAACGAGGATTAAGCTCATCGATGGGAGAGTGCTCAGAAGAGAGGGGGAAAAGGCTTTTGCAAAGGACATAAAAAGAGTATATGCTACCTATTCGCCTTAGGGATTTCTTAAGGGTTGGAGAGCACTTTTTCTCTGTTCTTGGCTACAGAAACGAGGAAAAAGTAAAGTGCTTTCTTCGATACTCTCCACATGAAAACGGGGACAGGTTAAGGTATGGAAAGAGGTTCAAGAAGCTATCGCATGAAGAGGCCTTAGCGCATCCGATTGCTCAGAAATACTACGAGCACGGGATTTTCAGGGTTCCCCTGAATGATATTGATGAGATCTTCAAGCCAGAAGAAAGGCTCAAGGATGTGATGGACTCGAGCGTCGCAAAGGTTGTGAATTTCTTCAGCACGATCCCGATGAACGAAATGGGTGTAACGGGATCGAGGCTGATAGGGTTGCAAGGCGAGAATTCCGATGTGGACTTCATAGTCTACGGGAAATACTGGTTCTTAGCGCGAGAGAGACTGAAAAAGGGTATTGAAACTGGCACACTTTCAGACCTCGACGAAGGGACATGGGACTACATATATCGAAAGAGAAGGGTTCCCATTCCCTACGAACTGTTCGTTGCACACGAAAGGAGAAAGTTCCACAGGGCATACATCGGAAGCACTTATTTCGACCTTCTCTACGTGAGGGGATATGGAGAAATAGACAACGGAGTACCCGAGGACGCTGGAATCAAGCTTGGAAAGGCAACGATTACCGCA
>CAZZIT010000057.1:0-6368 GCA_964654365.1 uncultured archaeon | reverse complement strand
ACGAGCCATCTGGCGCTTCTTGGCTACGATCCCTACAAATTCTACACAGGCAGAGGCCCAATCGAGGCCGCTGGAGTGGGGATTGAACTCAGGCCAGGGGACGTTGCGTTCAGGGCCAACTTTGCAACGGTTGTTGGAAACGGGAGCATTTTCGAAAAGGTTGTTGTAGACAGGAGAGCTGGAAGAATCGAGCAGACGGAGGATCTTGTTAGGGCTTTGAACGAGCTAGGGCTTCCCATTGAATTCGAGGTAGCAAGAGCCACCGGACACAGGGCGGTGGTCGTCTTCAGGGGCGTTTCTTCAGCGGAGCTCGGAGAGACAGATCCGAAAATCGTGGGAGAAAGGGTGAAGAAGTGCAAGCCTTTGAACGATTCAGCAAAGGAGATCGCGGAAATCGTAAACGAGTTCATGCAGAAGGCCCATGAGGTGTTGGAAAATCATCCCCTGAATTCTGAAAGGGAGAAAAAGGGATTGCCAAAGGCTAATGCGATTCTTCTTCGCGGTGCGGGAGTTATGAAAGAAATTCCGGGCTTTTATAAAAAATATGGGTTGAGGTTAGCAGTCGTTTCTGCGACTGCGCTGATCAAGGGAGTGGGAAAAATCGTTGGAGGGGATGTCTTTACCCCGCAGGGAGCCACAGGGAACAAGAAAACGGATTTAAAGGCAAAGATTGAAAAATCCTTGGAATTGCTTGAAAAATACGACGTCGTTTTACTTCACATAAAGGCTCCGGATGAAATTGGACATGACAGAGACTTCGAAGGCAAAGTTGAGTTCATAGAGAGACTCGATCCTCATCTGAGCAGGATTTTCGAGCTCGATTTCTCGAAGAACTGCTTCATCGTTACATCCGATCATTCCACCCCGATAAGCGTTGGAGAGCACACAGCAGATCCCGTGGTGGTCTCAATCCTACACGAGGGCGTGAGAGTGGACGATGTAAGCAGATTCACAGAATTTGAAGCTCCAAAAGGCGGACTCTGCCGTATCAGGGGAATGGATCTGCTCAACATCGCCTTAGATCTGCTAAATCTATCGAAGAAGTTTGGAGCTTAGTATGCTGGAAAAGGCTGTCGAAGCGGTTCTTTTTTCATCTCCTGAAGCTCTGGACATTTCCGAAATTTGCAGGATATTGAAGGAGAAGCGAGAAGAGGTTGAAAAGGCCATAGAAGCTGTTTCCAAGAAATACAGGGAAATGGATTCTGCGATCGAGATTGTGAAGCTTGGAGATAGATATCTGATGAGAGTGAAGCCCGAACTTTCGAGCATTGTGGAAAAATTCACCGAAAGGGAACTTGATCGTGGAACGATGAGGACCTTAGCGGTCATTGCTGTAAAGCAGCCTATAACCCTTGCAAGGCTCGCAAAGATCAGGGGGAATAAATGCTACGAGCACGTGAAGAAGCTCAGCGAGCTAAGGCTAATAAAAATGGAGAAGAAGGGCAGATCCACGGTTCTGACAACAACCGAGGCATTTGCCTCCTACTTTGGATTCGACTCAAAAGATCCGGAGGCTGTAAAAGAGAAGCTTAAAGATTTTTTTAAAGAAAAGAGCGATTAGCGGAGTTTTCTGAAACAATCATTGCACAGTCCGTGATGAAAGTAGCATTTCCTGCACACTTTGTTACCGCATCTCCTGCATACGAACTCTGCAACCCTTCCGCAGCTGCACTTCATTTCAGGTCGCTCGCTATGATCTCTGCGATCCTCTTCCCGCTCATCAGCATTCCGCCGAAAATGGGGCCCATTCTCGGAAGATTGTAAACGCTCGCGACCGCCATTCCGGCAACGTAAAGTCCCTCGACAACTTTCCCGGTTTTTTCGACGATTTTCAATTCGCCAACTTCTGCAAAGGCCGATCTTTCTCCTGGAACGTTTATTCCGAGTGGAACCTTTCTTGAAGCAATTGCAACGACTTCTGCATCGTGCCCCGTTGCGTCGACAACAGCTTTTGCCTCGACGAAGATTGGATCCACATGCAATCCAGAGAGCTCGACCGCACTCCACTGGATGCAGACTCCGGTGATCCTCAGCGGGTTTTCTCTGAATACGACGTCATCAACCCCGACGCCGGGAATGATCTTCGCACCAGAATCGAGGCACTTCGCTGCCAGCTTCGCCATCAGTTCCGAGCTGTCGCAGACGAGAAATTTCTCCTTCTCTACGAATCTGATGCTGAAGTGCTCGAGGATATCTTTAACTTCCTTTTCCAGTGCAACCTTGTGGAATAACATCCCTCCTCCGCCAATACCTCCGCCGAAACTGAGTTTTCTCTCGAATATCAGTGTTTTAAATCCCATTTCCGAAAGATAAGTTCCAGCTGTCAGTCCAGCCGGTCCAGCGCCAGCTATGACCACGTCACTCTTTGAATAGCTCAACCAGTCCTTTGTCGCCTCCTCTATTATGGCTCTTGTTATCTCTGCCTCCATGATTGGGCTTTCCTATCCCATGAAATATAAATCCTTTCATGCTCGAAACCATTCCAGTAAACGTAACTTTTTTAAGCAAAAGGCCCGACGATCTTCAACCCGCCTTAGCTCAGCCTGGGAGAGCGCGGGACTGTAGTTTGCCACTCCGCGGGCAAGCGGAGATCCCGGTGTCCCCGGTTCAAATCCGGGAGGCGGGATACCTTTTTCAATTTGTTCTTTCGCAGTTTTCATGAGCTTCCCTCTCCACAGCTGAGGGTTTCATCAGGATTAAAGAAACCCTTCGGGAAATTTTTTAAGCTAAGTAGCATATAATCGCGGGGTGGTTTTGATGTTTCCGAGAACAAGGCTCAGAAGGCTGAGAAAGAACAAGAAGTTGAGGGACCTTGTCTGCGAGAGCTCTTTGGATGTGAAAGATCTCGTTTATCCGATCTTCGTTGACGAGAATTTGAGAGATAAGAGGGAGATCGAAGAAATGCCGGGCCAGTTTACTTATCCCCTTGGTGCGGAACTTGCAAGGCTGACAGAAGAGGTCCTCGAGCTTAAAATACCGGCGGTGATATTATTCGGGATACCATCGTACAAGGATTCCATTGGCTCTCCTGCATATGCAAAAGACGGAGTGGCGCAGAGGGCGGTAAAGGAGATAAAAAATGTATCCGGGGAGGATCTGATAGTTATTGGTGATCTATGTCTCTGCGAGTATACCGACCACGGTCACTGCGGAGTGATAAGAAATGGAAAGATAGACAACGACGAGACGCTGAAGCTTTACGGAAAAATCGCTGTTAGCTTGGCTGAAGCTGGAGTGGACATTGTCGCCCCCTCAGGAATGATGGATGGCATGGTTATGGCCATAAGAGAGTCTTTGGACAGAGAAGGTTTCTCCGACGTGCCGATAATGTCGTACTCGGTTAAGTACAACACTGTTCTCTACTCTCCCTTCCGATACGCGGCTCAGAGTGCTCCTAAGTTCGGCGATAGAGCATCGTATCAGATGGACATAAGAAATTCTGACGAGGCGATAAGAGAGGCAAGGGCAGACATAGAGGAGGGGGCGGACATAATAATGGTCAAACCTTCTTTCCTGGATATAATATACAGGGTGAAGTCTGAACTCCGCTTCCCAACCGCGACCTTCTGCGTGAGCGGCGAGTATGTGATGCTGAAAATTGCCTCCAGATACCTGGACGAGAAAAGAAATGTTTTGGAATACCACGTGTGCAGAAAGAGGGCGGGCGCGGACATAATTATAACATACTACGCCAAGGAGATCGCCAGATGGCTTAGAGAGTGAAAATTTTTAGATATTTTTCGTTAATAGTATCGGCAAATCGGCGAAATTGATAACAAAATGAAAAGATTTATTAACACCAAGGTCGGCTTATTGCGATGATAGAATCGACGAAGTTAATAAATAAAATTGCGGTAAGAGTTTCCCGTGCGTTCTTATAGAGCTTCTGGGAGGAGAGGCAGAATGGACTTTGAGCTCAAGCCTGTGGGTATGGTGAGATCCCCTTACAAAAAGAACGGCGATGCACCGCATCAGGGAAGGTTTTCTGAAGAGATCTCCGAGATCGAGATCTTTCCCGAATACGAGGAAGGCCTGAAGGACATCGAGACGTGCTCACACCTCATCGTTCTCTACTGGCTCGACAGGGCAAGAAGAGACGCACTAACGGCCATTCCACCCCACGATGGAAGGGAGCACGGGGTTTTTGCAACAAGATCGCCGAATAGACCAAATCCGATAGGATTTGCAGTTGTAAAGCTTCTTGAAAGGAAAGGAAGGTTTCTGAAGGTTAAATGGCTGGATGCACTGGATAATACTCCTGTGTTGGATATTAAGCCGTATTCATCGAAGATTGATGGTGTTGAGGATGCTAAGATAGGCTGGTTTGAAGGTGGTAGGATGAGGGAGCTTTTGTTGAAAGCTAAGGAATTCCACGGCCATGTATGCCCGTTCGTTGCTGTAGGCGTTCGGATGTCGGTTTTAGCAATGGATAAACTTGGAGTTAGCAGAGACGAGATCGCAAGCATTGGTGAGGAAATTCTGGCAATTTTGGAGTGCAACAACTGCTTAACTGATGGAGTTCAGGTTGCAACAGGCTGCACGCTCGGAAACAACAGCCTGATCTATCTCGACCTCGGAAAGAACGCTCTGACTCTTGTTAAGCGAAAGGACTGGAAAGGGGTCAGAATCTACGTTGATGCGGAAAAGCTGAGGGAGAAATACTTTGACAGAGAGGCTTTGGAGCTTTTTGAGAAGGTAGTAGTTCAGAGAAAGGGTAGCGAGGAAGATGCAAGGAGAATGTCTGCTCTGTGGGAGAAGATAGGCTGGAAGATGCTTGAACTGCCAGAGGATGAGTTCAAAATTGAATTTGTGGACGTTGACCCCATCGAGAGGGCCCCAATTTTTGAGAATAGGAGGTGCAAAAAATGCGGAGAATACACGATGGCAACTCGAATCAAGGATGGACTATGCCTGAAATGCGCCGGGAGTTATTATGCCGTAGTCGGAAGGGGGATTGTTAAATTTGAAAAAGGCAAAATAGAGGAAGTGGTAAAATGAAGAGATTAGCGGCCATTTTTGTTCTGATTGCTTTGATATTCTCGGGATGTGTTCAGCAGGAGCAAAAGCAGACTGTTGAGGGAAAAATAAAGGTTACAGATCTTGCTGGAAGGAGCGTTGAGGTTCCCAAAAACGTGGAAAAGATAGTCGCAATAGGTCCCGGAGCTTTAAGGCTCGTCGTCTACCTGCAGGCAGCTGATATGGTTGTTGGTGTGGAAAATGCCGAAAAGACATGGGAGGTATACACCCGCCCCTACAGGCTTGCGAATCCCCAGTTCGCTGAGCTCCCAACAATTGGCGTTGGTGGCCCAGAAGATCCCCAGCCCAACGTTGAGGAGATTCTGAAGGTAAAGCCTGATGTTATATTCGCAGTTGTGAGTGCCCAGTATGCTGAAAACCTTCAGGAAAAGACTGGAATTCCAGTGATAGTGCTTAACTACGGCACTCTCGGAAACTTCCGCACAACAGAGCTTTTCGACTCCATCAGACTCATGGGAAAAGTGCTTGGAAAAGAAAAGAGGGCCGGGGAAGTCATAGCCTACATAGAAGGCGTTGTTAAGGACCTGAATGAAAGAACTATGAATGCAGAGAAACCCTCGAAGGTTTACGTTGGCGCTCTCGGCTTCAAGGGGCAGCATGGAATACAGTCAACGAACTGCAGATTTCCGCCATTTGAGGTGAACAACATAACCAGCGAGAACATAGCCTGCAGGGTCAACACGACGGCGCATGTTTTCATAGACAAGGAATTCCTGCTCAAAGAACAGCCTGAGATAATATTCCTCGATCTTGGCAACCTTCACCTTGTGAAGGAAGACTACTCAAAAGACAGGAGCTTCTACCAGTCCCTGGAGGCATTCAGGGAGGGCAATGTGTACGGAATCTACTCCTTCAACTTCTACAACACAAACGTAGAGCAGGCTCTTGTTGACAGCTACTGGGTGGGAAAGGTTCTGTACCCGCAGAATTTTGCAGACACGGACATCAAGGAAAAGGCCAATGAAATATACAGGTTCTTCGTTGGAAAAGAGCTTTACGACCAGATTTCCTCGAAGTACGGTGAGTTGGGGAAAATAGATGTCGGTAGCTGGTGAGTATCGAAGGTTGATCTGGAAGAGAATTTCCTTCGGTATATTTTTAGCTCTAATCCTTATTTTTCTTTCCGCAATCGCAATGGGGCTTGGTGCATACCAAATGTCGTTTGATGAGCTTTTAAATTCGATTTTGAATGGTAATCCCGTGTTGTGGAACGTAAGAATCCCGAGAATAGTTTCCGCAATTTTCGTTGGCGCAAGCTTGGCAATCGCCGGAGCTGTAATGCAGTGCGTACTCAAAAATCCACTCGCATCTCCATTCACTCTCGGCATATC
>CAZZIT010000056.1:0-19457 GCA_964654365.1 uncultured archaeon | reverse complement strand
TCGAAGGCGCTCGAAGACATAAGGAGGCACAGGGGCTGGAGCGTGAAGGAGCTGAACGAGGAGCTGGAAAGGAGGAAGAGAGTGCTTGAGTTCATGGTGAATCACAATGTGAGGGATTTTAGGAGCGTGAGCAATATTATCCACACATATCAGAACAAGCCCTCTAAGGTTTTGAAGGAGATAGGGTGGGAAAATGTTTAAGAGGGCGAATGCGCTAACTTATTTGGGATACAGGCTTTTTTCCAAGGAGATAGAAAAAAGAAGGGACAAATACTTCGAGCTTGACAGGGATCTCAAAAGGGCAATGATCGAGATGCCTCCCGAGATGTATGTGGCGACAGCAAAGATGTTCTCTTTCATCTTCGGAATCCTTGGAGCTCTGCTTGGACTCATCCTTGCGATAATTCTCGTTAACGTAATTGGAGTTCCCCCGCTCTTTGAAGTCACAATTCCCGAAGAATACTCCGAGATTTGGATGTTCTACAGGCCCTTCGTCTATGCGGGAATTCTCTCCATACTCATAACCTTAGCATTCTACTACCTTGGCGGATTTATCTTCACGATATACCCTGCGACGGTTATAAGCGACAGAAAGAGCAAGATAGATCGCACTTTACCGCACGCAATCACCTTCATGATGTCGCTGAGCAGAGGAGGAATGAACTTGGTGCAGATCCTGAAAGCCCTTGCGGATAACCATGAAGTCTACGGGGAGATCTCCAAGGAAGCCTCAAGGATCCTCTGGGAGGTGGAGGGGCTTGGAAAAGACCTCAGGACTGCAATTGTAAATGCGATCGAAACCTCGCCTTCGCAAAACTTCAGGGAATTCCTACAAGGTCTTGTTACGATAATAGACAGCGGAGGAGACATCACGAGATACTTTGAGGAGAGAGCCGATTTCTACTTCGAAAGGGCAAGGCAGGACCAGAAGAGCTTCTTGGAATTCCTCGCCCTCATGGCTGAAACATACGTTACAGCCCTTGTCGCTGGACCGCTTTTCCTGATAATAATCCAGACGGTCATGTCGGTAATCGGTCAGCCGAACGACATAGCGATCTTCTCCATAATCTACCTCGTAATTCCAATAGGCTCGATAATGTTTGCGATGGTCATAAAGCTCCTAACTCCTGCTGGAACTGGAAAAGCCCCACTATTGCGGGAAAGATACATCTACGTCCCGAAGGCGAAGGAACTAGATATTGAGAAGAGCAAAGAGATACAGAGAAAAGTAAGGCTTAGGGCGAGAATTAAAAAGCTCAAAAATCCGATAAAACTCTTCTTCGAGAATCCCGAATACAGCTTTGCAATATCAGTGCCCCTAGCTTTGGTCATCGTGCTCTATGGATTCCTCTTAAATCCCTACATCGCGGGAATGGATGTGAAGTACTGGCTGTTCAGGGTGGATGACTACATTTTCATCTCACTCATCGTTGCCATAGCTCCATTCGTGCTGTTTTACGAGCTGAGCAGGAGGGGTGTTAGAGTTTACATGCGTCTGACCCCGATCTTCCTGAACAAGCTCGCTTCTGCAAACGAGAGCGGAATGTCGATCTACAGGGCTATCACGATGCTCGCGAAAACGGATACAAGCCCGCTGAGAAAAGAGATAAAGAAGATAAGGTCAAACCTCGAATGGGGCGTTAGCTTGGGAGATGCCCTCGTAAGGTTCGCAAACAGGCTGAGGATTTTTGAAGTTTCGAGAACTATGGCCCTGCTCAACGAGTCTCTCAAGGCAAGCGGAAACGTTACAGAAGTTCTGACCACTTCTGCGAAGGATGCAACGAGTGCAGAGCTTTTGAGAAGGGAAAGAGCAACGAACATGTTCTCATACGTCATAATAATTTACATAGCCTTTTTCGTCTTCATCGGCATCGTATACGTCATCGCCTCGACTTTTCTTTCAACCTTAGCCGAAGCTGCAGCGAAAGTGCAGTCCACTGGTGGCGGGCAGCTTTCTATTCTCAGGAATGTGGACGTGGTGACTTACAGAAACGTTTTCATGCATGCAGCTATCTTTCAAGGACTTTTCGGGGGTCTCGTGGCAGGAGTAATGGGAGAGGGCAGCCTTTCCGCAGGTCTGAAGCATTCGCTTATCATGGTGCTTATAGCTTACATAGGCTTCAGCGTGCTCTTCGGATTCGGAGTGATTTAATCAAAAATTTTTAGTGGACTCGGCGGGATTTGAACCCGCGGCCTCCGCCTCGCAAAGGCGGCGCTCTACCACTGAGCTACGAGCCCATTTTCACTCGGAGATCAGGCAAGATAAACTTTACGCATTTCTTTCGAGTGGCTCTAAAATTCATCTGATTGCGGTGATTATGATCTCGGCGATCTTTTCGGGCGACATCCTGCTGGAATTTATTATCAGATCGTAGATCCTCCAATCATCAACGTCTATGCCGTAGAACTTCTGGTATCTCCTCTTCTCAACCTCCTCCCTTAGCCTCGTTTCCTTCCTCACCGTGGAAATGTCCTTGTCCTCCCTCTTCGCTATTCTGCTGTACCTTACCTCTGGATCCGCAAATATGTAGACCTTAAGCTCTGCATCCTTTATCATCCACCCGGAAAGTCTCCCTTCAACTATCGCATCCTTCTCCTTTTCCGCCATCTCTCTCTGCACTCTATCGACCAGAATGTCGATTTCGGGATTTGACTCTGCGAACTTACTGAACTCCTCGAGGCTCATGCCCCTTTCGAAAGCAAGTTGCCTGAAAACCTCTCCTGCAGAGATCAGCTTTATTTTTAGTTTTTCGCTAAGAATCTTGGCAACTGTCGTTTTTCCGCTTCCCGGAGGACCAGAGATCGTGATCTTCACAAGCCCACCTTCAGGAGCTTCTTAAAGACCTGCCCAAACATTATAGAGCAAAGCATGTACCAGAGAATCCACCAAGGGAAGATCGCTACCATTTCACCCGCGTGAATGTTTCCCCAGAAAGGGGTAATCGTGTAAAAAAGGGCGTCATTCAATTCGAATAACTCACTGGATACTCCGAATTTCACACTCTGATAGCTCAGATACGCCTTCTCCCAGAGCCATGCCCAGATTGGAATCGAGACGATGAAAGTATAGGACATTGGCTTGAACTGCATGCTCATCAGCTCGCTCTGAAGGGCTTTCATTTCCTCGCTTTTCTTCTCCAGCTGCTTGAGCTTGAACTGGTTCTTCTGCTTCACAGCTTCCATATACTCCTTCTGGTATTCAGAGACCTTCTTCTGTAGCTCCTTCATCCTCTTGTAGTCAACTGTGTACTTCTGAATCAGATTCGAGTAGAGGCCCGTGAGAACCGCCATTAGCAGCACGGTTATGTAAAATTTCAGGTGTGAAAGGGGGAAGAGTACACTCTCAACAGCTACGGCGAGCATCATTCGAAAATCTTGGCTTAGGATAAGCCCAAAAAAGATCAAAAATCCTAAAACTGAGAGTATCCTGGAAACCGTCTCTTTCATCACTCCTCCCCAAGCATCCTTCTAAGCAGTGGGTGCATTTCTGTGAGCTGCTGCTTTGCAAGGTCTTCGTAGAAACGATACGCTATGCTCACGGCCAAGAGCAATCCAGTTCCGCTTACATTGCCAATCGTCCCGAGCATGTTTGATACGAGCGTGAGTATTCCAATGAGGGCTCCTCCGATTATCGTGACCTTTGGAATGTAGCGCTCAAAAAGCTTCTCGAGGACGACTGGAGACTTTCTGAAACCTGGGATCTGCATCCCTGACTTGGCAATCTGCCTTGCCACAGTTTTCGCATCCATTCCAGTGGTCTGGACCCAGAAAATGGCGAATATTATACCACCCAAGACCAAGATCGTGGCATCGATCAGCAGGTGTAGGTAGATGGCCCAGTCCGGAATGGTCGCGAAGGCTGCACCTTTGCTCCTCACTAGCTCAGGAACCCAGTCGTAGGGACTGTTTATGGGGGAAAGATAGAACATCAAGCCGCTCACAGGTTGGCCGTCGACGAACTCGCCAAATATTGTAATACCCCTCGCATGCAGGATTTGCCCGAGCATCACTATGTTCGCCTGAAGGGCCCTGACGAAGATCATCGGCAAAACGCTCGCATATATCAGCTTTATTGGGAACCTACCCCTCGCACCCCTCACTAAGGCATGTGCCATTGGGATCTCAACCCTCGTGCCCTCGAAGAAGACAACGAGAAGTATTATCACAGCTGTTGTCACGAGCGCAAGTATTCCCCCTTCAAGCAAAAGCATTACAAGACCGCTGATGCTCAGCAGTTGCTCAATGGAATAATTTTGAGCGAAGTATATCCACCTCGGAATAATTCCTGCCGGCAAAACGCTTCCTGGAGGGACTATCCAGTTAAAGAGTCCAACCACGATTGCCTGAGCGATTCCAGCAAGGATGAAGAGACTAACACCGCTACCGATTCCCCACTTTGAAACAACTTCATCCATGTAAACGATGAGAACGCCGCCGATGAATAGCTGGATAAATATCAGAAGTAGAATGAAATTGGGAGAGACGCCAAGCTTTTCCGCCAAATCGAGATCAGGCAAAAGCAAACCAGCACCAATTTGCGGAAGAGCTTCGACTGCAATCATCACAAAGACGAGAAAGCGCTGAAATTCCTGATAAGCGGCCCTGTCATCGGGATTCGTGAGATCGAGCTTTATTATTCCCGCCCCCACGAGCAGCTGAAGTATGATGGAAGCCGTAACTATTGGGCCTATGCCCAAAGCGAGGATGGAGCCTGTTGCACCAGCAAACAAAGCTCTGTAAGCCTCAAAAATATCCACAGATTCCTCGGAGAGCCCGAATATAGGAACGTTGCAGAGAATGAAGTAAAGGAGCAGAATTGCAGAAGTCCACATGAACTTCTGCCTGAAGTGAACGTGCCCCTTCGGCCTTTCTACGCTGGGAATCCTCTCTATGTAGGGCTTAAGACTCCTTATCAGGGAGTCCATTCTATACTACCCCTCCGCCTGCTGCCTTCAGCTTTTCAATTGCCTTGGGGGTTGCATGCTCCACTTTAACTTCTATGGGCTTATCCACTTCTCCCGCTCCGAGAAGCCTGGAATAACCCAGAAAGCCGAGATCGACGAAGAACTTTTCCCCTCTTTTTTCTGCTATTCCGAGTTCGACCAACTTCTCCACTATACTAGAAAGGTCCCCGACGTTAAGCTCTGCCTTTGAGTATAGAAACCTGTAGGTATTCTCATCGAGCTTCCCTTCATCCCTCAAACTCTTGAGCCTCTCCTTCAGGTTCTTCTCTCTGACGAGCTCTTCAACCACAACCTTGGGTCTCGTGAATCCATGCTTACCGAATTCGTAAAGCCCGAGTTTTTCAAGCTTAATGAACTTCAGATACTTGTGCTTGTGCACTCCAGCGTTTCCTCTTCCTCCTCTATGTCCTGCTCCTCTTCTCTTCTTATGGCTGCCCCCACCACAGGTTCTGGAGCCCCTGAACTTCTTAACCTTCAGCTTTGGCATTTCCATCACCTCATTCTGTAAAGCAAGTCCTTTATCTCCCTATGATATCCGAGGTCTCCCCTCGGATAGTGCCACTTTATGTTCTTCAGCCCCTTTCTCGGAGAATGAAGTCTGAATACTGGCTTCAAACCGGGCAGATCGGAGAGCTTGGCCTTTCCATCAATTACTGCTTTGGCGAATTCCTCTATCGTTGAGTAGCCCGTTTTCTCCTTAACGTATTCATCCGTCAGGCGCCTGTCACCTTCAAGCCTGCCTCTGTTTCTCAGGAGCAATGCAAGAGTTTCGTGGTCTATCTCTCCGAAAGCGACGTAGTCCTTAACCACCTGGAGCATCCCCCTGTATGACGGTGTGTCGGGAATGACAACGCAGTGATATCTCTTGTGCAGCCTCAGCAGCCTCAGTGTTTCGCTGATCTTCCCGTGAACGTCTATTGTTCCCCTCAACCTTACAACGGCAAGCATGATCTCACCTCTTAACAAGAAACGTCTTCTTCAAAGCATCGAAGGTTGCAAGGGCGAAGTTAAGAGTTGTCCTGGTCTCGCCTGAAGTCAGAGTCCAGACATCTTTGACACCGGCGAGCTCTATGACCCTCTTCGCCACGTCTGCAGCGACGATCCCGAGACCCTTCGGGCCGGGGAGCACAGTTACCTTAACGCTCCCGCATTCCCCTGAGACTTTAAATGGAACTGAATGAGCTGTTCCGCAACCGCACTCCCAAGAGCCACAGCCCCTCATCACACCAAAGATGTTTATCTTGGCATCTTCTACTGCTTTTTGAATTGCCGGAGCTACCTGTGAAGCTTTTCCAGTCCCTATGCCCACGTATCCATTCCTGTTGCCAACAACAGCGGTAACCCTGAACTTCGTCCTCCTTCCGCTGTCGGTGACTCTCTGAACCATTGAGATTTCGAGAATATCTTCCTCGAGATCTGGAAGCAGAACATCGATTATCTGGGGCTCTTTTATCGGCAGACCGCTTGAAAGAGCATCTTCCATCGTTTTTATCTTGCCCTCAGCAACTAACTTCCCCAACCTCGTTTTCGGAATCCACTCTGTCATCCCACCACCATGATCTTCTTTTTAACCTCTTCAACATGGGATGGCAATTCCGATGGGCTCAGACCGCGCCTCTCGTAATCGCCAAAAACTTCAGGATTGTTCTCGTAAAACTTGGCGATGTGCTCCCCGAGAATTCTCGAATCGTCAGGCAGAACCTCTTCATCGTGCGGTATATCGAGGCCAGCCTCAACTGCGCCCCTCAGAGCGGCAAAAACCCTTGAGCCCTTAACCGGAGACCTGAGCCCTATGTCTAAGATCGCCTCCTTTATTCCGCTCTTCAATGCCTCCCTTCCGGCGAGCAGTCCGGTAAGATAGGCTGCAGGGATGTTGTTGAGATCGCCCTTCCAACCGTATTCCCTGAGTTTTTCAGAGCCGACGTTGACCAGAACCCTGTCTCCCTCTGGGCTGTAGGCTACAAACTGTGCTATTACCCTCTGATTCGTAATTCTAACGACGAATCTTACCTTCTTTGACATTAAGAGCTTCAGCCTTTTCCTGTAATTCGTGCAGCCCTCCCTTCTCCTTCTGTTCGGAACCTTGTATCTTGGCCCTCTCGCCATTCTCTCACCTTTTTATCTCCTCAACATAAGCGTTAAGATGGGCTACGCTCCTGAATTCCCCTCCTTTCGCCTTCCTGTAGAGAATCCTGTATGTCTTCCTATCTATTTGCCCGCTCGCCTTCAAGTCCTTCAGCCTTCTCCTTATAGCCCTTATTCTGAGCATCCAGAGTCTCTTTCTCGGCATTCTAGCCGTCTTCTTTCCTTTTCTGCATCCATGACCTGAGCGTCTGCCCTTTCTCTTCTTCAGCCTCATTCGATTTATCCTTGCCCTGCAAACTCCCTTAACGGGTTTCTTCTTTATCACACCTTTTTCAACCAGCTCTCTGATGTCCTGCTTCGTCGATGCAGTTGATATCTCCTCGAGCGCCTCTGGATCGAACCAGATCCTGTTCTCGCCGCACTCCAAAACCTCTGCGGCAAGCCTTCTTTGAAGTCTCAAATCCATAAGATCACCTTGATGGGTTGAGGATCTTCAATCCCATTTCATTTGCCTTCTTCTCGATTTCAAGCCTCTTTTTTAGCCCCACACAGCTTGCAATTCTAACCGCCTGCCTTTTTGGATCCAATTTTTCGAGGTCTTTCGGGCTGTATACGAGCACATCCTCGTAGCCGCTCGGATGAAGACCGCGAACAGCCGATGGGGACTTAAATCCAACCTTTACCCTCTTCCTGCCCGACCACTTGCCACCGTATTCTAAGCGCATTGCATTGTCCAGACCACGGGGCTTTCTCCAGCTCTTCCTCCTGAGCTTAAGCTTTCTGTCCCAGCAGTATCTCCTGAATTCAGGCTTCCTCGACTTCAACCTCTTTCTGAGCCTTAGCAAGGCCTTCATCTCTATCACCCTACGGTTTCTTCACTATGTATATCCCGTCCTGAAACACCCTCCGATCCTTGTTCCTGATCCTTGTCGCCCTTTCGAGATTCGCCGCAGTCTGGCCGCATTCTTCTATGTCAACGCCCTTCACCGTTATCTCCTGACCCTTTATCTCAACCTTAGTCCTTCCCACGATCTTTGCCTTCCTCGGAGTGGTCTCACCAAGAAAGTTCTCTATTATGATCTCGCCCCCCGAAACCCTGAGCTTGACCGGGAAGTGTGCGTAGAAGACCTTCAGCTTATACTCGAAGCCCTCCCTGACTCCCCTGATCAGATTATTTATGTGCGCCGTGAAAGTTCCAACTATCGCCTTGTGCTTCGCCTTGTCCACGGGTGTGTAAACCCTTATGACTCCGTCGGTCTTTTCAATGAAAACGTCCCTGAATTTCAGAAACCTTGAATTCTCCCCCAAAGGACCCTTTGCTCTCACCGTGTAACCCGAAATCGTGTCTCCTTCCACTTCGACTTCCACACCGTCAGGGATCTTTATAATTGAAGAGTGCTCAGTAGACGTAAGCAAGGAGAACACCCCCCAGACCCTGCTCTCTTGCCTCAATCTGGCTCATAATACCCTTAGTCGTCGAGACGACGAGAATTCCAAATCCCCTCGCTGGCAGGAACCTTCTTTCGTAGAACTCGTACTCCGTTGCCTTCGAGGAGAACCTCGGCCTTATCGGGCCGCAGTTGTTTATGTTTCCCGTGAGCTCCACAACGAACTTGCCACCAACATTCTCCTTGACGAACTCGAAGCTCTTAATGTATCCGTGGTTTTTCAGAACTTTGAGAACATTTCCTATTAGCTTCGAAGCCGGTCTTATCTCGCAGAACTTCTTTCCAACCATCTCTGCATTTTTTATTGCAATCATTGCAGCTGAGAGCGTGTCAACGGCCATGGCTATCACCAGTACTTCTTAAATCCGAGCTCCATTGCAGTTTCCCTAAAGCACTGCCTGCAGAGGTATATGCCGTATTTCCTGACAAGCCCCCTTTTCCTACCGCACCTCTTGCAACTGTTCGCCCCACGCCCGAACTTTTTTGTTCTCGTTTTCGTCATTCTACCACCACCCCCAGGCTCTCAAGCCAACGAATCGTCTCCTCCTTCGTTATCCTGTGCGAACTGCCAACTTTGCTGTTCCTTATTCTCCTCTCTGCAACCCTGTAGCCCCTTCTCCTGAGAGAAACGCAGACGTCCATTCCAAAGATGCCGATATCGGGATCGTATTCGACGCCGGGAAGGTCTATGTGCTCTGCAATTCCAAATGAGAAGTTACCCGCATTTATCGATTTTCTGCTTAGTCTCATCTCCTTAACCTTAAGCGCCCTCTTTAGAAACTCCATCGCCTTCTCTCCCCTTAAAGTAACCTTTAACCCAATCTTTTCCTTCTTCCTTATCCCGAAATTCTTTATAGTCTTTTTTGCAATTGTGGTAGCGGGTTTTTGGCCTACAAGTGCGGAGAGCATTTTTTCTGCCCTTTGCAATCTTTCACCGCTCTCTCCTATACCAAGGTTTATCACGACCTTTTCAAGAAGGATTTCTCTCATCGGATTCTCTTTTATCACTTCCATCATATCTACACCCCTAAATCGATCAAAGGCCTGTCGCTACCCTTTTTTCCCACAACGAAAACGTAGTCTTCGACAGTCGTTATTTCGCCCTTGGAAGTTTCAACCGTTACCAAGTTCGAGCCAGAACCCTTCACGACCTTGTAGTTCTTCACCTTCCCAATTTCGCCAGCATGGGTTCCACCAACGATCATTATGAGAGCTCCCTCCTCAAACTTGAGATGATCGAGAATCTGCTTTTCTGGGATCTTCAGCAGAATGCTGTCCTTGGTGCTGTATTCATTCGTCGCCAGGATATTCGTTCCGTCAAAAAGATTTAGCTGAACCTTTCCACCCTTTACGATCGTTTTATTCGTGATCTTGAAAAGCTTCCTATCATCGTCCTCGATCTCCCTAACGACGAGTCTTCCCTTTTCGTCAAAGAGAACTCTATAGCTTTTTTCAAGCTTTGGTATCTTCACGACATCAAAAAGCCCGACGGGGAATTTATAGTCTCTTCTAACGACTCCATCCACGAGGACTTTGCCGGACGAGATGATCTTTCTGGCCTCCCGTGCAGTGTCGGCTATCTGTAGCAGATCTCGCAGCACCACCGCGAGAGGAATTGCAGTTCTGTCATGCGGTCCTGGTGATGGCTTTATTACCCACTTACCGGCCTTTCTCGGAATTTTATAAGTCTTAGGAGCGGAAAGTCTTTTCTGGTGCATATCCTCACCTCTCAAGGATCTTCTTTCTCACATCGTCTACCTCACCAAAGCTCAGGATCATCACGTTGGATGGATGAATCGGCACGGAAACTTCTGTGCCATTTACCTTCGTAGTCGTGACACCTTCGATCGTTATCCTGCAGTTCTTCATATCCACTTCGAGCACCTTGCCTTCGTGCCCGGCAAAATCTCCCCTCATTACCCTCACTTTGTCCCCCTTGCGCACCCTTGCAGATCTCTTCCCGTATTTCTTCCTGAGCTCCTCTGAGAGAGCTGCATGGAGAAGTTTATGCCTTTCGTGAGGCTTCGAGGTTTTGTAAAGCCACCTTCTTTGCTTTCTCGGCTGCATAACCATCACACTATGGTTGCCGCAATCGTTGCGATCTTCGCAAACCTTTCCGCAGCTTCCCGTGCCACAGGCCCTCTTATTTCAGTGCCCTTTGGTTCTCCTTTCTCGTTGACAAGAACTGCTGCGTTGTCCTCGAACTTTATCCTCTCTCCGTTTGGCCTCCTGAACTCCTTCCTCTGCCTTATGATAACTGCATAGTGTATCTGCTTCCTTATCTCTGGCAACCCCTTCTTAACGCTCACGACCACCATATCCCCGACGCCAGCTGCAGGGTATCTCCTTCTGACCCCTTTATAGCCTATCACCGATATTATCTGCACTTCTCTCGCACCGCTGTTATCAGCACACACGAGCATCGCCCCTGTGGGCAATGACCTCGGGATTTTTGCTTTCAGAGCCTTCATTTGACCACCTCTATTATAACAAAACTCTTTGTCTTGCTTATAGGCCTGCATTCAGCAATTCTAACCGTGTCACCAGGTTTTGCTCTTATGCATTCGGGATTGTGAGCGTGAATTCGTGAACGCTTTCTCATGTACCTCTCATACTTTGGAACGAATTTTATCAGCTCTCTTTCAATTACTGCAGTCTTTCCGTAAACCTTAATGACCTTTCCGCTCAAAATTTGACCTCGAATCGATAAAGTGCCGTGGAACGGACACCTTTCGTCATTGCAAGTCCCTTCAGGTGGTTTGACCTCTATTCCGATATTCCTCATACTACTACCCCCTTCGACCTTTTAATCAGCATCAAACCCCTCATTATCCTATCCTCAGGCCTAAAGGCCGTAAGTTCGCCCTTCACGGTTACCACTACATCACCATATCTGAGCCTGAAGCTCCTACCTTTCTTTGCGACGACTTTTAAACCTTTTCCAGTCATGATTCTAAACGTTTTTTCGGTCTCGTCAACGATCTCGCCCCTGATACCTACCTCGCACTCGTTGGGGCTCCCAGCCACCTCGACCTCTAAGCCAATCCAGTCCCTGGCTATCAGTTCTGCGAGCTTCACTTTCCGCATAGCATCTTTAACCTCGCTATGTCTCTCCTAATCTGCCTTATCCTTCCAGGATTCTTTACCGCGCCACCGCTTCTTACCAGAGTCCTGAGCTTAAGAAGCTCGATCTCCAGTTCTTTCAGCTTTTTCTCCATCTCCTCTTTGCTCATCTCCCTTATTTCCCTCATTTTCATCTGCAACACCCCTTATCTCGAATTCATCCGGAAGATTAACATCGGGCGGAATTATGCGAACGGTAACGCCAAGTACACCCAACTTCTTGACTGCGATGTCGAACCCCTTTCTCACAGCAGTGTAAGCGGGATCACCGGTGTGAACTATTGTGCCTGCAAGGAATTTTTCCTTTCTAGCCCTTTCGCTCACAAGCTTTCCGCTGATCTCGATCTCGCATCCCTTTGCCCCTGCCTCCATGATCCTGTAAAGGAATCTGTATCCTGCCCTGCGGAAATACCAGCCCCTCTCGAGAGCCCTTGCGAGCAACGAAGCCATCAGCTGAGCGTTAAATTCTGGCTTTTCAACCTCGTCAACGCTTACCTGCGGATTGTCGAGTCCAAACTCCTTCAGCTTCTCCGTGATCGTCTTTATTCTCCTTCCACCTTTTCCGATTACTATTCCTGGGCGCTCCACGAACAGAGTCACCTGAGTTCCGAGAGGAGTTCTGAGAATGTCGATCCCGCCAAACCCAGCGCTCTTTACCTCCTCCTTGATCCATTCCTTTACCATCATCTTCTTGACCTTATCCTGAACGAATTTTCTCTCCACTGCCATCATCTCACCTCTGCGACAAATTCCACAGTCGTAAGCTGCTTTATTTTAGGCACGGCCCTTCCAAAAGCTCTCGGAGTATATCTCTTAATTGCTCTGCCCTTCTTCGCCTGGGCATGCACGATTATCAGCTCCTCTGCTTTAAGACCCTTGTATTCTGCATTGGCCTTTAAGTTCTTCAGAACCTTCAGGATCTCATTTGCCGCCTTCTGCGGATACCTGCCAGCGTACCAGCCAGGGATGTTCTTGTGCGCAACCTTTTTCTTGTGCTTCCTGAAGGGGACGGGAACTTTTAGCTGTACGACCTCTTCCAGAAAGCTTATCGCCTGTGGCACCTTCTTCCCCTTGAGAACTCTGCAGATTTCCATCGCATGCTTGAAGCTAATGGGCACTTCGTAACCCATTGCCCTTGCAGCCCTCGTCTCGTCCTGGGGTTTGTAGGAATAAGCGATTCTCGCCATAGGCATCACTTCAGCGGCACGAATTTGCTGCTCCTCGTAGCCCCAACTCCCGGTCCACTGTGCTTCTCGAATCTCCTTGTCTGTGCGAACTCTCCAAGTCTATGGCCCAGCATCTCCGGTTTTATCTCAACTCTGACGAAATCCTTGCCGTTGTGCACGAAGATTACTTTTCCGACCATTTCTGGAAGGATGAGCATGTCTCTGCAATGAGTTCTTGCCTGGCCCCTCTTTCTCAGCTTTCTGAGAAGGATCTCCTCCTGCTCAGTAAGACCTCTTTTAAGCTTCCTCCTTTCCCTTGACGGCAGTAGCTTCATGAAGTCTTCCAAGGACATCTTCTGGATCTCCTCGAATGTATAACCACGAAATGCGAATTCCTTAGCCCTTACCACTTTGCTCTTCAGAGCCATGCAATCACCTCCTCACGCCAGTTCTTCTCGCAGCTATGCTCCCAACCTTCCTTCCAGGAGGAGCGTTTCTGCTTACGGTCTTCGGCCTTCCTACATGCTGATGCTTTCCGCCACCGAATGGATGGTAGACCGCGCACATCGCAACACCGCGAACTCTCGGCCACTTTGCAGCCTTGCTCTTCATCTTGTGATACTTCTTACCAGCCTTTACGAAGGGCTTGTCAACCCTTCCACCACCAGCCACAATGCCAATGGTGGCCCTGCACATTGGATGGAACCACTTAAGCTTTCCAGAAGGCATCTGAACGAGAACCTTGTCCTCTTCTCTTGACAAAACCAGCGCAAAAGCTCCGCTTGCCCTTACGAACCGTCCCATATCGCCGGGCTTTGCCTCAATGTTGCATATCGGCGTTCCTTCGGGTATGTTTTTCAGATATGTCGAGTTTCCTGGAGCAACTTCCACCGATTCGCCCGCATAAATCCAGTCCCCAGTTCCCATTCCTTCCACTGCCAGAACATACCTCTCACTGCCATCTGGCAACCTGACCAGCGCAATTGGCCCGTTCCTGATGGGATCGTGCACTATGTCGACAACCTTTGCGGCCACGGTTTCATCCTTGAATGGAAGGTGTCTTATCTGTGCCTTGTACTTGTGCGAAGGGGCAGTGTAAGTTGGAGTTCCTTTTCCTCGGTTTTGTGAAATTATGCGCTTACCCATATAACCACCTCAGAACACCCCTAACTTTGAAAGTATCTCCTCAGCAGAGTATTCAGGTTTCAGCTTGATGTAGGCCTTCTTTTCTCCCCTTGGAGTTATAAGCGTCCTTACTTTTTCCACTTCTACATCGAAAAGCTCCTCGATTTCTCTCTTTATGTCCTTCTTTCTTGCCTTCAGGTTGACTATTGCAGTCAGCACATTCTTTTCAAGCTCCGCTGTTGTTTTTTCAGTCACGAGAAAGCACTTTATCAGCATAACCTCTCACCTAAGGCTTTTATTGCAGATTTGGTCCAGACAACGAGTCTTCCTGCATGGCAGCCAGGAGCGAGCTGCTCAACGTTTAGATCCTTTGCCAGCACAACGTCCACACCTGGAAGACCTTTGGCAGACCTCATGATCCCTCCATCCTGAGCTACGACGATCAAGACACTCTTCTTAGCCACATATCTCCTTCCACGCATCTTTCCAATTCCCGACCGGTGTCTCTTTCTTTCCTTAGCTCTTTCAACATCGCCGTAAACTCCTATCGCCTTCAAAACCGCAATAACGTCTTTTGTTTTGCTCAGGGACTCGAAGTCGTCGACGAGGATCTTTGGAAGCTTTCCCTCGAAAACGTGATTTCTTGCCCGAACCAGCTCCTCGCGGGCAGTGGCGGATATCGCCGAAAGGAGGGCCTTTCTCATCTCTTTCTTGTTGATCTTTTCCTCCCACTTCTTCTGAACCTTCGGAGGATGCGCTTCTCTGCCACCAACGGCTTGCGGAACGACGACAGATCTCAGACCAAGCTTCCACCTCGGAACCCTTGCGTATCCGTGCCCGGGACCCCAGTTTTCCCATGCGTAATTTACGCCACTGAGAGGATTTGGCCCGTATGGCTGTCTGCGGTGAGATTGAATCGAGAGGACTGCTTTCTTTATTATGTCGGGTCTGAATTCCTCCTCAAATATCGGAGGCAACTCAATTTCCTCCACAACCTCCCCCTTAAGGTTGAGAACTTCTGCCCTCATATCACTTCCCCTGCTTGGAACTTGTGCTAACATAAACGAGATTTACGCCCGCATACTCCGCTTTAGGTGGTCTTATCGCGTCCCTAATCCTGACAAGTCTCTTTACAGTCCCCGGAACAGTTCCAGCGATCAAAACGTAGCCATTCCTCACGACTCCGTAGTGCGGAAATCCCCCCTTTGGTGTTATTTCTTCGCCGCTGTTACCGATCTTTATGATCCTCTTGTTGAATTCCAGCCTCTGATGGAATCCCATCTGACCGTACTGCGGAACCGTCCACCTTATGCGGTGAGGAAGCCATGGGCCAAGAGTACCGACCCTTCGACCCTTGCTGCTCCTCGCGTGCTTTGCGTTCATTGTTATTACTCCCCATCTCTTTACGACGCCCTCAAAACCTTTCCCCTTGGTTATTGCACTCACATCAACAATGCTGCCTTCCTTGAAAACCTCGGAAACTGCGATCTCCTTACCCAGCTTGGATATCGCATATTCCAGAGCTTCCCTGAAGCTGCCACCGACTTTCTGCTCCATCAGATCCGGTACCTTCTTTGGCACACCCGTTATCAGATAAGGCTGAGTATACGTGATTACTCTGACCTCATCGCCTTCCATTTCCTTCAGCTCATCTATGCTCGTGGAGTTCTTCGGTATCTTCACCCTGCGATCGAGAAACTGATCCAAGCCGTTCGCCCAGACTTCCTTCTGGATCTTCAGTCCGTAAGGCGTTTCCTTGTAAACTCTTATTCCCGCCACTTTCATCGGTGGAGTTTCGATGACAGTAACGGGAATTATCACCTCTTCCCCGTAGGTTACAGAGTTCTTTCTGTCATCCACCATTACAACGTGCGTCATACCAGCCTTGTAGCCCGCGAATCCCTGCAGTCTAACTTCGCTGCACTCTGGCCAGCTTCTTATCCTCGGAACAATCCTTTTGGCCCTTTTTCTTGGAGAAAACGCCAAGGAACCGCGCTTCGGTCTATGTTCCTTCATTCCAAACCACCCCTAAATGAGAGGAAATTGACGATTGATAGAGTGCAGAGTATCGCCTCCTCGAGGCGTACGGTCCTCACCCCCTGCATGGGGATCGTGTTCCAGGTTTCCACATTCATCTCTATTCCCATCCTCTTCATTATTTCAGGGACACCCTCCTTCGGGTTTCCGAAGACGAAGGTGCCCTTTCTCACTTCCTCAGGTCTCGGAACCCTTCCCTTTCGGGAGGTCACGATCACGTCTTTCCTTCTCAGCACTTCCTCAAGCTCCGCTTCCCTTACCCTATACCCCCAGTATTCCTCGGGCTTCGCCTTCTCGACGAGCAACGGGGTCTTCGAAACGACCCTGACGGTCACGCGTGCACCTCTCGGCTCCTCGCACTTGAGAGGTGCAAGGGCATCGACACCGATATCCACCCATCGCGTACCGTCAGGAGCCACCTTTTTTACGACCCCCTCCCTCAACTCACCGATTTTTAAATGTTTCGACTTGTGAGATGGAATCGCCAAAGGAGGTATGACTCCGACGAATCTGAGCGTTCTGCTCAAAGGAATCAGCTCTTTTCTCAAATACTGCGGAGTTTCAAGGTATTCAAGGACCTCCTTTATCAGCTCCGTCTCGTCAAGTATCGGGTCTCTGTAGATTATGACTTCCTCAACCCTGAAAATCGCAAGGGCTCTTGCAATTATTCCCAGCTTGTAGATCTTTATTTTTTCGTCCGTCTCATTGATCAGGGCGGAAGAGGGAATGGCTACTGAGAGCTTTTCCATACACTCGGATAAACCCCACGGTCCATTATTACCCTCTCAACATCGACCACGAAGCCTTTTTTGAGCTCTGCCATATCCTCAGCAGACATCAATGCTCTTCCAAGGGCAACGAGCTCTCCCTTCACCGTGAGAATCGCAACAAATTCCCCTTCCTTAATGCTTTTCTCGATGTAAGCCACACCCCTTATCGAAAGATTTGCGCCGTGGCAGATCGCATCTACTGCGGTGTCCTTTACGACAATTTTTGGCAAATGGGTCACGGCTGCTTCCATGGGCTTTATGATTTCCCTCAAGTACTTTTCCTCTCCCTCCTCCTTCCAGAAAACATAAGCGTCCAGAAGATCCTGGAGGGTGTAGCAATTCTCCTCGCTAAAATTGCCAGTCTTTGTTCTTCTCAGTTCCTGCATGTGTGCTCCCACACCCAGAACTTCGCCCATGTCCTTGCAGAGCTTCCTTATGTAAGTCCCTGACTCTGTTGAGACCTTGAACAGAACATCGCGACCAGAGATCTCGAGAATCTCCATGCTGTAGATTTCCCTTATCCTCAGCTGCTTCTTCACAGCAGATTTCAGAGGCGGTTTCTGGAAGATCTTGCCCGTGAACATTCTGAAGACTTCCCTTATTCTATCCTCCTTCACATCCCCATGAAGCCTCATGAGACAGACGTATTCCTTTCCGGATTCCTGAAGGAACTTCACGAGCTTGGTGGCTGTTTCTATGAAAACTGGCAGAACCCCTGTGACTCTGGGATCCAGAGTCCCGGCGTGCCCCGTTTTCTCAACTCCGAGGATCTTTCTCACCCATACAACCACTTCGTGACTTGTGGGGCCCATGGGTTTGTCTATGCAGACAAAACCCTTCCTCAAGTGATCTTCAATTTTCCTCTTGGATGGATGACAGCCATATCTTTCGTCGGGTTCGACTTCCTCGATCACGATGAACCTGTCGAGTTTCACAAGTAGGAGATGCTCCACCCAGATTTAAAAGCTTGATGAGTCGCTAAAAGATTCCCTCAAGCCTGTCCGCCTTAAAAACTGGCCCATCCCTGCAAACCCTAAGCCCATTCCTTAGTGCGCAGGAGCCGCACACTCCAATGCCGCACCTCATAAACCTCTCGAGGGAGAACTCAGCCTTATAAAGGCAATTTTTTGCCTTAAGCAACCTGTAAACTTCCCCCATCATTTCCTCCCTCCCACAGCAGTAGATTTTGCCGTAGTTCTCAAAACTCATTCCACTCAGCAAATCCAGAACTGTCCCTCTAACCCCAAAGCTGCCGTCTTCCGTTGCAAATTCAGCATCTTTAAATTCCCTCACCCATATAAGCTCATCAGAGCTTTTTGCGCCATAAACTACCTTCACCCTGTATCCCCTGCTTCTCAGAAAATCGTGGAGGTATTTTAGGGGAGCTATTCCGATGCCCCCTGCTATCAAGAGTGCGTTATCCGAAATCGTGAATGGCTTTCCAAAGGCGCCTCTCAGTCCGACGTATTCAAAATTTCCATTCACAAGGGCTTTAGTAGTCTCCCCTACAGCCTTAACCGTTACCGAATCGGGAGAGGAGAGGCTGAGAGGGATCTCTTCGTAACCGAAAACGTTCAGCATGACGAACTGGCCCGGAAATGAGGGGATGCGCCTATTGAAGTATATCGTGGCGATCTTCTCGGAATGCCTCACGGTTTTCGCGATCCTGAGCGTGCACATGTCCAAAATTGCCCCAATTTTTTAAAAATTTTCGGATCTGAATCGGGGCGATTCCTTGCAAAATTTTAAATTTTCCGTGTAAATAGATCTCATGGCTCACGAAGGGATCCTCGTGATCTTCGTCTCCTTGGTCATACTTGGCGGCATATTACTGCCCGCATTAGCGGTTTTCCTTTCATTATCCGGGATAGGATGGGAAATTTGTGCGGTACTTAGTTTGGCCTTTATTACAATCTCACTGATCCTGAGCAAAAGACTTGAAAAGGTGAAAAAGGCTGCATCTATCCGTGAGGGAGTTCAGAGCAGAAGAAGATGGATGAGTCTTGCTGACTTCGGCGCGCGATATGGTAGGATTCAGATGCGCGGTAAAAAGGAGATAAAAGATGAAGACGGGTGGAGCTATCTGAGAAAAGCCTTAGATAAGGGTTCAAAGAAGAGATAGATTCAATGGGCTCGGAGGGATTCGAACCCTCGACCTCCGCCGTGTGAAGGCGGTGTCATAACCCCTAGACCACGAGCCCTGAAGGTTGTTCTTCGATTTGTTTTTATCTCTTTCTGTATTGCTAGCTGAGAGAAAAAATTTATCTCCCCCATTTCCGACTTTTCTCGGTGAAGGTTGAAGAACTCGCAGAAAGGATTTCGAGCTACGTCGTTGAGATTCTGAAGGAGAACGGAATTGAAGAGCTTTTTCCCCCTCAGGAATCTGCACTCCCCTTCATTTTTAACAGGGATAATCTCATCCTCTCACTGCCAACAGCCGCCGGAAAAACGCTAATAGCTGAGCTTGCAATGATTTCAGAAATCCTTCGAGGCGGAAAATGCCTCTACATTACTCCTCTTAGGGCGCTGGCAAGCGAAAAGTTCGAGAGTTTCAGGAAATGGGAGAAGATCGGTGTTAGCGTTGGAATTTCCACGGGGGATTACGAATCCGTGGACTCCCATCTGGCAAAGGCCGATATAGTTGTTACAACTGCAGAAAAGGCGGATTCTTTGCTGAGGAACAGGGCATTCTGGATCAGGGACATAAGCTGCCTTGTTGTCGACGAGATTCACCTCATC
>CAZZIT010000055.1:0-6805 GCA_964654365.1 uncultured archaeon | reverse complement strand
CCCGAGCCTTTTTGCGTGCTCCTCGATCTGCTCTATTGCTCCAGCCCTGAAGGTGTCACCAGCAGCTATTACTAAGCTGTATTTGTCCATGAGCCTTTTAGCGACCTTAGCAATCGTGGTTGTTTTTCCCGTGCCGTTAACACCTACAAATATGATGTTTAGCGGTCTCTTTTCCTTCAGCCTTCTGCTCACGAAATCGTCAAAATCGAACTGGTTCCTCTGAAGGATCTCGAGAAGGGTCGATTTAAGCTCGCCCTCAACAATCCTGTAAAGGCTTTCCCCTATCTTCTTCCTACTTCCAGAGAGAGCGCTCTTAAGCTTTTCCCTTATTTCTGAGACTACTTCAAAGGCCACATCGCTTTCGAGAAGCGCTATTTCAAGCTCGTCCAAGATCTCCTCCACTTTCTCGGGGCTGATGACCACCTCTCCGCCCGCGAGAGCAGAGACTTTCTCTCCAACGCTGTCTACCTTATCCCTTAACTGCTTAAGCTTTTCCTTCAGTGCTCTGAACATTTCCCTTCTCTTTTCCCCTCGAAAGCTCTGCCAACTCCCTCTGAATCTTAGAGGCTTCGAGGGCCAGGCTTCTTAGCGTGTTAGTTGTTTCAGCGCTCGACTTCTCGACCTCCTCAAGCCTTTTCTTTATGATTTCAAGGGCGTTTTCGACGTCCTTTTCGACGACAACTCCAGAACCAATGTCCACGAGAACTTTTTTGCTCTCCCTTATGTCCGAATACGCGTAAATTCCACCACCAAGGCTTATGAGGGCGTTCACATCTCCCTCAGTGCCCTTAAGGAATTCAAGTGTAGAGATCGCCCTCCTGTACTCATTTGCAACAAGCTCGAGCTCGACCAGTCTCCTCTGCAGCAGCTCAAAATTCCTCTGAATCTGCTGCAGTATAGCAACCTTCTCCTCGATCATTCGCCCACCTTTTTTATCTCCTCAACCTTGATCAGGCATCTCTTTACCTTATGGTTGCTGCCTATGATAGACATGAGTTTTTCCAACGCCATTTTCTCGCTATTTGCATTTATCAGCTTCCTGAACCTTTTCCAGCCATCAACATCCTTAAACGATCCCCTAACCTCGAACATAGAACCACCTCACGGAAAGAGGGCTTCATCGATGATCCCCAACTCCAGACCTGTGGTGTCTCTACCAACCAAATATCCTTTCGAATTTGCCAGAATGCTCGAACCTACCATATCATTGCCAAAATTCGCGGTCCCTTTCAAAGCCTCCACACCCATGAGCTTCGATATTTTTCTCAGTTCCCAATCCGTTGCATTGGGATGCACGATGCCGCCTTTATTCGTTATTACTGCAGCCATTCCAACGGTCTTGATTCCCCCAATCGTTCCCCGGGATATTTCTATTCCGAGGAATTCGCTGATCTCTTCAATCGTATCTGAATCCAAATCGGGATGAGAAATTCCTCCTCTGTCATTAACACAGAAATTGTTGCCCAGACATGTCATCGGGGTGTTCACGACTTTCACTTCAACCTTACTCCTCAGTTTTTCCAGCTCCTTGCCCGTGATCCCGCTGCAGACTACGACTCCACTTGAGTTGACCACCACCATTGCCCCAACCAGTTCTGAACCAGCCACGGTGGTCGATACAACCTCGACACCCAGAGTTTCCCTCAAGGAGGATTCGAGCTTTTCGTCTGGGACTCCAATTACTGCGAAATCCTCAGAGACTTTTGCATAAAGTCCAATGAGCGGATTTCCGCGAACTGCAAGAAGCTTCATGCAAGTTCAACTTCGACGATACCGTCGTCGAACTTTACCGCCCTGACTTTAATCCTCGCTGGAGCCCATTTAGCTCCTCTGCTCCAGAGAAACTCGTTCACCTTCTCGTTAAGCTTAACGTTTTCAGGAGGGACTTTCATGTGCCTGCTCAGAAAATTTCTGAGATACTTTGTAGCCTTCTTGGCTCTGAGCCACCTCGGATATCCGACAAGCTTCTGCCTGAGCCTGAGAGAATATACCCTCTCAATCTGAATGTTCGCCATATCCCCACCTCAGACCTTCAGCTTCCTCCTTCTCCAGTACCTCCTCTTGGGACTGCCGAAGACTCTCCTTCCAGTTTTGATCGTAACCCAAACGGGTGCACGAACGTTCTGTTTCAGGGCTTTGGCGAGCCTCAACTTAACACCGAGTGTCTTCTTCCCCATACCATCACTTCCTGACGATTTTCGTTTCCCTCTTCTTCTGTACCCTCTTCAAAATCTCGACGAGCATTTCGTCGGAGATCTTGCTCTGAATTCTACCAGCCTGGGCAAGATAGACGAGCTGGGTTTCAACAGCCTCTGCAATATCGGGATGAGCCAGTTTAAGTCTCGCAAGTCTCTCCCTCGCCTCAGGCTCCAAAATTGCTCTCATTATTGCCTGCTTCTGGGCTTCATACTGTCTTCTCAACTCCTCCTGCTTTCTAAGCTCTTCCAACTCTCTCTGTCTCTGGATTTCGAGAAGTTTTCTTCTCCTTATCTCTTCCAGCTCGTCCATCTGTTTCACCTCAATACTTTTTAAGCTCAGGAATCGTTTTTGACAGCTCCGCTTTCAACTCGAGAGCGATTTTATCCAGATAAGCCCTGCCGGCTGGAGTTAAAACCCTTCCCTCTGAAGTCCTCTTAACGAAGCCCAGCTGCTCGAGCTGTTGCAGCGCATTTCTTATCACCGCTCCACTTCCCTTTCTGAAGTGCGCAGGCCTCACTCCGCGCCTTTTTCTTCCGCCGTAATAGCTCTTGAGCCTCTCGATTCCTACGGGTCCATCGATGTAGATCCGCCTGAAAATCGATGCAAGCCTCGTATACCACCAGTCACTCTGCTCTGGAGCTCTTTCCCTGCTCACCCCTGTTTTAACGAACTTCGCCCACTCTGGCGGGGAAACTGCGTCCTTCAATTTTTCTGCAACCCTGCTTATCAGCAGATCCGCGGGGACGTCATACACACTCATCCCTTTCACCTCTCCAAGGTTATCACAAATCCCCTAAGGTCGATCACCCGGCATTTAAGTCTCTCAGCTAGCTCCTTCACAACCAAATCCTTTTCTTTCCTCCCATCGAAATTCCTGAGCAATTTTACCTTCACAGTTCCCCTCTTTTCAAGTTGGAAATTTATTTCGTTTATTAAACTTTCCGTTATTCCATTCTTCCCGACGTTGATCTTTAACGTTTCCATTTCCCGATCCCTCACTCTCAACTAAAAAATTTTTTCATGGAAAGAGGGGCGGAATCTTAAGCCCTACCCACTCTTCCAAGCCAAACATCAGGTTCATGTTCTGTATCGCCTGTCCACTCGCACCTTTAACCATGTTGTCAATTGCAGAAATTGCCACAACTCTCTCTCCGTCCGAGAAAAGCGCTATGTCGCAGAAATTGCTCCCTCTAACCTGAGCCAGTTTCACCTCGTCCTGGAGCCTGACGAAATAGCAGCCTCTGTAAAATTCCTCGTAGACTCTGTAAAGCTCGTCTCTGCTCAACTCTCCTCTCAGAAACACGTGGGCATTCGTAAGAATCCCTCTCGAGCCGGGAAAAACCTGGGGTGTGAAGGAAATTCTCAGGCCCTTCTGAAATCTCGAAAGCTCCTGCAGAATTTCAGGAAAGTGCCTGTGATCGGTTACCTTGTAGGGCACCACAGATTCATGAAGATTCGGGTAATGCGTGAAGTCTGAAGGACTCTCACCAGCCCCTGTGATGCCGCTCTTGCAATCGAAAACAACTCTCTCAATAAGCTCGAGCTTCGCGAGCGGTGCTACGGCAAGTATCACTCCAGTCGGATAACATCCGGGATTTGCCACGAGATTTGCTTTCCTTATCTCATCCCTGTGTAGCTCCGGGATTCCGTAAACAGCTTCCAAGTAGCCCGTGTGCTTTTTGCCGTATGTCTTTTCGTAAACCTCCTTCGATAGTCGATAATCGGCAGAAAGGTCCACAACCCTCACACCAACCTCGAGAAGCTGAGGCGCGTAGACCATTGCCTCTCCGTGCGGAACCGCAGTGAAAACCAGATCGCAGTCAGAGAAATTCCCTATTTCGGGTGCGCAGAATTTCAAATCATAAAAACCCTTCAGGAATTTGTGCACTTTCCATATCTCCTTACCCTCAAATCTCCTTGATGAGGCCTTAATGACCTCAGCTTCTGGATGCATCACTAAAAGCCTGAGAAGTTCCCCTCCAGTGTAGCCACTCGCGCCCACAATCCCGATTTTCATGGCAAAAGTTTGAGTTGCTAAATATAGTCTTTTCTACATGCAAAAAATTTAAATAAAAATCGACATTATCCTTTAAGGGTGCCAGAATGAGGTTCTTCGTCATAGGCTTCGGTCAGGCAGGAGGAAAAATCTTGGACATGTTCATCGAGAATGAAAAGATGAGAGGATCGAACATTCGAATGAGATGGCTTGCTGTAAACTCTGCAAGAGCAGATTTGCTCGGGCTGAAGCACGTTCCCATGCAGGATCGAATACTCATCGGGCAAACCATCGTTAAGGGTCACGGCGTCGGAACGGACAACAAGCTCGGCGCTAAGATAACGCAGGACGAGATTGAGACCATACTCAACGCGATCGATGAGAGAGGGACACACGATCTCGATGCATTTCTGATAATTGCAGGTCTTGGCGGAGGAACAGGCAGTGGAGGAGCACCAGTTCTCGCAAAACATATTTCGGAAATGTACTCTGAGCCAGTTTATGCATTCGGAATTCTCCCAGCTCCTGAAGAGGGAAAGCTTTACTCGTTAAACGCTGCCAGGAGCATGATCTCGCTGATGAAATACGTTGACAATCTCATCCTTTTCGACAACGGTGCCTGGAAATTCGAGGGTATGAGCCTCAGGGAGTCCTTTGCCAAAATCAACGATGAAATCGTTCGTAGAATAGCTCTGCTTGCAAGGGCAGGAGAGCCAGTAGAAGGGGAGACCGTTGGCGAATTGGTTGTTGACAGCAGCGAGGTTATCAACACGCTCAAGGGAGGAGGAATAAGTTCCATAGGCTATGCAACGAGCCTTGCAGAGACCGAACAAAAGAGAGGATTTCCCTTCTTCAAGAAGAAGAAAGAGGAGCTTGAAACGATCGAAAACGATAAAGCTATAAAAATAGCCTCTCTCGTGAAAAGAGCCGCACTCGGCAGACTTACGCTTCCGTGCAATATAAGCAGTGCTGAAAGGGCCTTAATCTTAATCGCTGGTCCTCCAGAGCACTTAGACAGAAAAGGACTCGAAAAGGCGAAGTTGTGGCTCGAAGAACAGATAGCTGGCGTGGAGGTCAGAGCGGGAGATTATCCGACGAGAAGGACGAAGTATGTAGCCGCCTTAGTAGTTCTGGCCAACGTTACCGATGCACCGAGGGTAAAGGAATTGCAGCAGCTTGCTATTGAAGCCAAAGAAGGAATTGAGACTGCGGAAAAGGAAAGAGTAGAGAAGACGATCAGTCTCTTCGACGAGGACATCGAGCCCCTGATATGAGATTGGTCGTGGCACTTACTGGGGCAAGCGGTCAGATAGTCGGAATTAGGTTAATCGAGAGGCTTATATCGAAGGGAATCGAAGTTTACGCTGTAGCATCACGGGCGGCAAAGCTTACGATGAAAGTCGAAACCGAATACGATGAAGTTTACCTCAGGGAGTTAGCCACCAAATACTACGACGAAGACGAAATCCATGCTCCTTTCTCAAGCGGAAGCTTCAGGCATGACGGAATGGCCATTGTGCCCTGCACCATGAAGACTGCAGCGAGCGTTGCATACGGCATTACAGACAATTTGATCACGAGAGCGGCGGATGTGACGCTGAAAGAGAGGAGACCCCTCGTTTTAGCTGTTAGAGAGGCACCGCTTCACAAAGGGCATCTATCAGCCCTTTTAAGGCTTTCAGAGCTCGGTGCCATTGTTTATCCACTCGTACTGTCCTTTTACTCCAAACCAAAAAGCATCGATGAGCTCGTCGATTTTATTGTTTCAAGAATAATGGAACAACTTGGAATCGAGGTCGATTACAGGAGATGGGAATGAAGGCACTGATGGTTGGCGGAACAACGAGCAGTGCTGGGAAATCTCTGCTAACAATGGCTCTTTGCAGGATTCTAGCGAAGAAGGGTTACGAAGTAGCGCCCTTTAAGGCTCAGAACATGAGCCTGAATTCATTCGTAACTAAGAAGGGAAAGGAAATTGCGATTGCCCAAGCGATGCAGGCTTTTGCCGCGGGAATTGAGCCAGACGAAAGGATGAACCCGATACTGCTGAAACCGAAGGGAAATTTTGTTTCCCAGCTTGTCGTTCTCGGGGAAGCTGTGGGCGATTTTGATTCGAGGGATTACTACAGGAAAATTCCCGAACTCAAAAAGGTCGTTGAAGATGCCTACAACAGCCTTGCGGAGGAATACGAGATCGTCGTGATTGAAGGGGCTGGAGGAATGGCCGAGATAAACCTCTACGAGAGAGATCTTGCAAACATACACATCGCTCGACATGCTAAGCCTGCGATTATTATCGTAAGCGACATTGATCGGGGCGGGGTCTTTGCCTCGCTTTACGGAACCTATGCTCTGCTGCCTGAAGATATAAGGCGGCTCGTCGTGGGTTTCGTGATCAACAGACTCCGTGGCTCGGAGGAGTTTCTTTTTGATGGAATAAGAAGGCTCGAAGCGTTATGCAACGTACCAGTTCTCGGAATAATTCCCTTCCTTGACTCAGAATTCCCTTCAGAGGACTCGCTGAACATCGAAGAATGGAATGGCTCTGGGCTCGTAGGGATCGTTCGCCTTCCGAGGATTTCGAATTTCACGGATTTCGAACCCCTGAGG
>CAZZIT010000054.1:0-3578 GCA_964654365.1 uncultured archaeon | reverse complement strand
AGGAAGATAATGATGAATTCATACTGCATCGTTTTCGGAATGCAGGATCTCACAACAGCCTTGGCTGGCGGAGCAAAGGCTGAAGATGTCGCAGCTGCTGCATGCAGGAGCGTCATAGACCAAATTGTGGAGCAGCAGCTTCAGGAGATAACGCTTAGGGAGCCTATAATCGAGGTTGGCGGCACTTCGCTACTGAAGGGACTCGTGAAAGCCGTAAGGGAGGCGTTGGGGATGGAGGTGATAGTGCCAAAGTTCTCTCAGTTTGCTGTTGCAACAGGGATGGCCTTCGTAGCTTCTGGATTGAGAGAGGGGGCGAGATATGAGGTTAGCAATAGAGTCGCCTGAGGAAGAAGGGAAAACTGCATACGAGAGGACAATAGGGACGGTGCTCGCAGAGTCGACTATCAAGGGGCTGATGAGGAGCGTTTACGCCTACGCAGACCCAAGAGAGCCCGTATTTATTCTCGTCATCCAGCTTGCAAGGGGAGGTGGCGTGCTGAGGTTCTCGGAGGTCGCCACAATGAAATCTGTCAGAGATGGCGTCATAGTCGTTTGCGAGAACGATAAGCTAATGCCTGAAGTTTTAAGGGTTCTCTGGGAAAAATACGGCAGAGAAAGGGTGGAACAGCTGAGCAGATACGAGATAATGGTTAGAGGCGAAATCGGCGAGGATTTGCTGAACGAAGTGGTTTACGATCCGGAGAAGGAACTCATGGTGGGTCTGATGGACGTTATTCTGAGAATAATACCGGAGGGCTTCAGGGTAAGGCGGTATATTAGAAAAGACGACGTCATGGCTGTGATCGCCTCCGAAGATCCGATAAAGAACGAATGGGTTGAAAAAGCCTTAAGGCTTATGGAGGAGAAGCTATGATACCCCTTATCTTCAACGGCGGAGTTTACGGACATCAGGAGTTCGAGGATCTCGTTCACGACCTCGGTGGATTTGTTATCATGAAAAACTTCGCCCAGACCGAAGTCACGATCTTTTTCATCGTCCCCGATGAGGACATTGAAAGGGTAAAGGAAAAAGCTCTGGAGCTTAAAGCTGAGCTGAAAGAAGCACCGTTGGCTGGATCCGAAATCGCGGTTGTGGTTCCAACCATCTCGATCTACCACCTGCCGCACCATTCCTGCGACGTCGCCGAGTACTTGCGGAGGAAGGGCGCAAAGACGAACATGGTTGGTTTGTCCAGGGGCGTTGGGAAGAGACTCTCAAGGCTCACAGCCTTCGAAAGGGATCTCATCAATGAGCACGACGTTGCTGTTTTCTTATTCGGAAACTTCAAAGAGTGCGTTAGCGAGAAGATCGGGAAGATGGTCAGGGATATCACGATTCCAGTCGTTGCAACAGGTTTTCCTAAGATCGAGCCTCCGGAGGGAGTGGAATACGTGCCAAATTTGGGCAGAATAGTGGGTAAGTTTAGCAGAGACAGCGACATAGAGCTTCTCGAAAACGTGGCAAAAGCGGTAGAGAGGCAGGTTGAGAAAAGGAGAAGAATATTCGAAAGATTCGATGTGCCACCCTATTACCTCAAGGTTGAGATCGAGAATCAGATTCCAGAAATCGAGGAAAGCCCCTCGCCTGCACCAGTAACTGTTAAAATCGACGGGCTCAGGGTCAAGCTTCCATACGAAAAGTTTGCCGAAAGAATAAGGAATGTCCGCATCCTCGACTTCAAGTTGGAGGACATCTGCAACGTTTTGCCTTCAGTAGTCGAGGGTCACACCTTGGTTAGATTCTGGGGTGCATTTTAGCCGTTTGACCGACACGTTCTATTTTTATCATGAATATTTTTTCCAAGAAAAAAAAAGAAAACATAATATATGGCAACTCGGAGTTGAAGCGGTGGATGAATTCCGGGCTCACGCCCGAAATGAAGTTGGAAAAAGCGAGTTGGAGGGATAAAAATGATGGACGTGAACACAGGATTGGGGCTTGTTGCACTCATGGGTGCAGCAGCCACCATTGCCGGAGCAGCGGAAGACCTTGAGAGTGATATCGGCTCTCAAAGCAATCCAAATTCGCAGGTTCAATTGGCACCACAGGTAGGGGTTCTGCACAGGATATTCAACAAGGCAATCTCTGGCGAGCCACCTGCTTATGCTTTTTACTCAAGCATCGCAGCCACCGTTGCATGGGTTCTGATGAACGCAGACTTCAACATAATAGCAGCATTTGCGATCGGAGCATTCGTCGCCTCGATCTTCCATGGAATTTACGCGAGCACAGCATACATGGGTAGACTTACAAGCCAGCGGAGGTATGGACAGCCGATATACTTGGACGTGATCTACAACCATCTGCCTCCAATCATGGCCCACGGCTTTGTAGCCACCTTCTGCATTCTTGTTCTCTCTTATATCCTATGGCACTTCTTTGAGCACCCATTCCCGTTCGTTATGCTTGCCTTCATCTGGGGAATAACGGTTGGTGCGATCGGTTCGTCAACTGGAGATGTGCACTACGGTTCTGAGAGACAGTATCAGAATAAGCCCTTCGGAGCTGGACTCAATGCAGCGCTTTCAGGAAAGATTGTGACCAAGGCAGAGATAGGCACAAGGAGCAGCATAGACAACGCCTGGTTCTGCGCCAAGTTCGGAGGGCCCGCAACTGGGATTGCTTTCGGCCTCATTGTATTCTTGGACAACTGGAGAACTCTCGTTTTTGACCATTTCATTGCCATCGTCGTCGGATTCGTGATCGTTGCCCTGCTGGTCATCGCCAACTGGCTTCTCGAGGTCTGGGCGAGGAAGAGCTACGGGCCTTATCCGGAGAAGCTTGCCATGCTTGAAGGAGGTGCTTAAGATGGATCCGATAACAATAATTCTCGGCCTGATCATCGCTGGAGTACTGATCGTCATAGGGGTCCACCTGATCCCGGTAGGTGGAGCCCCAGCTGCGATGGCGATGGCTACGGGCGTTGGAACAGGAACAGTTCAGCTCGCGACTGGGGCTGGGCTAACTGGACTGGTTAGTGCTGGGTACATGTATCACTTCGCTGACGTACCAACAAGCTACGTTCTGCTGAGCGGTGCAGTGGGAAGCATGCTCATGCTCGGAATTACGATGTTAGTAGGAAACGTGATATACATTTTCGGCGTTGGCGTTCCTCCAGTTTCCGCAAAGGTGAGGTATGACCCGATAACAAAATACAGGCAGGACATATACGTATCTCCTGGCACTGAAGGCCATGGTGTTCCCACAGTGTCCTTTGTTAGCGGAATAATCGGCGCATTTTTGGGTGGTGTTGGTGGGGCTCTTACCTATGTTCTGCTCAACGAACTTGGCATCTCTCCAGCGATCTCTGCCTTCATTGCTATAGGCTTCTTCCTAGCAAATGCCGTGCTTGCAGCCTACAACATCGCCGGAACAATCGAGGGATTCCACGATCCCAAGTTCAAGAGATTGCCGAGGGCCATTGTTTCGAGTCTGATAGTTTCGAGCTTCATCGCTGCTATCTTGGTTCTTGCCACTGAAGGAGGTGTCGTGCTATGACCGTTTCTTCCTGCAGTGCAAGGGCTGAGGCTGTTGAGGAAAAGAAGATATCGAACAATCTAATCGCTGCCCTTGGAAT
>CAZZIT010000053.1:0-5686 GCA_964654365.1 uncultured archaeon | reverse complement strand
GCGACCGATCCGTCGAAGAAGACTCTGTCGAGAAGGCTGTACTTCCTTATCTTCTCCGGCAGGTTATCCTTTGTAACAGCAGGAACCATTCTTCCCGGCGGTACGCCCGCCAAAAGCGCTCCATCAGCTAGGGCCTGAATGAAGGTTCCTATATCGCTTGGATTTTCAAAGTGCGCCACAACGCCCGTTGAGCGGACAACGAAGTCTATGTCAGAAACGCCTATTCCTGCCCTGTTGCAGGATTCCTTAATGCAGTCACTCACGATTTCGGCAACTGACTGCCTTGTAAGCGGGGTGCCAAAAATGGTTTCTCCAAAAATGGCTTCACCAAATCTCGGCTTTCTCACGCTTCTGGTTAGCTTGACAACCTTGTTGACAAGATAGGTCCTTCCCGTTTCCAGATCTGTTCCCGTCAGAATGCACTTCGTAGTTGTGTTTCCAACCTCAACGGAGGCAACTATGAAAAGCGTGATCCCCCCAGATTCCATTGAGGCGCCATCAGCCTTTCTGTGCAGAGATATATACTCGCTTCTCGCAATTCTGGGCCTAGCGGAGAAAAGAGATAATCTAACCATGGAAATATGTACTTCCCGTAGCCCTTTCCTTTCCTGGGATGCCGCATGCGTCTGCTCTGCACTGTCTGCAAAGTCTGAATACCCTGAGATGTTTCGAAGCTATTTCCCGAGCCTTTTCAAGCTCCTCGCATGTTGGCTTTCTCCAGTCCTTGAAGCTGTGAAGCGGGATCAGGGGAATTATATTCATTATAAAAGCTCCTCTCTTCTTGCTTTCGACTGCAATCTTCTCGATCTCCCCATCGTTCAGACCGGGTATTAGGACTGTGTTTATTTTGACCGCCATTCCCCTGTCCGCGGAGGCTTTTACCCCTTCGAGCTGTCTCTCTATCAATAACTTTGCAGCCTCCACTCCTTTAAGTCTCTTTCCGCTGTAATCAACCCACTCGTAAATCTTTGCACCTATTTCAGGATCTATTGCGTTAATCGTAACGGTAACAGTCTTTACGTTCAATCTATCCAGTTCCTCTGCTTTTTCTGCCAATAGAAGTCCGTTGGTGGCTATGCAGAGTATTAGCTCGGGATATTTCTCGTGAACAAGCTTAAGAGTTCTGAAAGATTCCTCGTTTGCAAGAACTTCTCCCGGACCGGCAATTCCGACAACCTTTAGAGGATAATTCTTCCTGGCCTCCTCCACTCTCTTCAGGGCCTCCTCCGCATTAACAATGCATGCAGAAACACCTGGCCGATACTCGCACTTGTCTATTTTCCTCGTGCAGTAACCGCACTGAATGTTGCATCTCGGAGCGACGGGCAGATGAATTCTTGCGAACTTAAAGTGGGCCTCGTGACTGTAGCATGGATGGGCAGAAGTCAAATGGGCAAACTTACTACCAACCTTTTCCCAGGTTTCATCCTTCATTTTCAGCCCTCTTTTGCTTTTAGTGCCTTGTATGCCTTTTTATCCCTTGCGCTCGGTATTGCATTTTGCGAGAAGTACTTCACGTAGTCGAAAACCTCTCCAAAGAGCTTGTACGGAAATCCGACCAGGGCTTCATCATCAGCAATATCAGTGGCCATTCTGCAACCGAAGCAGCCGAGGCTGAGGTTTACTTTTTGCCTCTTGTACGGGATTGCCGTGCAGTCGAGGCAAGTTGCCCTCATCACAGCCGAATTCGTTTCAATTCTTTCCCCTTTATTCGCATTCACACATGCAAGGAGAATCCACATCAGCCTTTCAGGCTGATCCTCGATTATTACAACGTCGGGCTCCATGATCGCTGTCTCGAGAGGGAAAAGGTAAAGATCCTCGATTTCTCCGGGTTTGAAAGACTCAATTTCAGCGTATATCTTGCTCCCTATGGAAGGGTCTTTGGCTATTCCTATCTTCAGGGTGTGTTCTCCAGTTTTGAATCCTTCAGGAAGTTCCTTAAATCCAAACACAGCCGCTGAAGCAGCGCAGCCGATTTCTTCTTTTCCCAAAAGCACATGATCTCCTTTTCTAGCCCGCATTAATGCTTGGCAGTATCTGTAGCCCTTGAGCCTTTTGGCATCAACATCCAGACGTTTGGGTGAGATTTTTACGCCTACGGGATAGCTTCTGAGACCAAGAATTTCCCTGAGCTCCTTGGCCTTACTTCTCAGCTCGGAAATCTCCATTCTAACCACCAAAAATTAAAAATTAAGCGCATCTTATGTCCTCTCCCTTGTATTCTCCCTTTACAGCGAGATTGTTGACCAATTCCACGAGGTCCACTACCTTCAACTGTATGCCCTGTTCATCCGCCATCTGCTTCAGATGATACTTGCAGAAGGGGCAGCATGAAACGAGATACTCTGCTCCAGTTTCCTTCGCTTCCTGAATTCTGTTTTTGCCTATAGCACCAGCCAGATCCTTGAACTGAGACTTAACTCCTCCGCCTGATCCGCAGCAGAAAGACTCGCCTCTGTTCCTCTCCATCTCTATCAGCTCTGCACCAATCGCCTTTATAACTTCCCTCGGTTCCTCGTATACCTTAGTGTGCCTTCCCAGATGGCAGGGATCGTGATAGGTAACTTTAGCCGAGATCTTTTGCGGAGAGAGCTTCCCTTCCTTTATGAGCCTGTTCACAAGCTGGGACGTGTGAAGGACTTCGAAGTTCCACTCTAAGCCGAGTTCCTTTGCTATCTTCGGATAGTCTATGAGTATCGTCCTGTAGCATCCTGCACAGCTCGAAACAATCGTCTTAACGCCCCTCTTCCTCCACTCCTCGTAATTCTTCCTGAAAAGCCCGTAAGCTATGTCTCTCTGTCCCGTCCTCAGGAATGGGGAGCCGCAGCAGTATTCGTTCTTCCCTGCGTATGCAAACTTGAGTCCAACCTTGTTGAACAGATCGACCGTGTTTTTCGCGAGCTCTACTGCCCTGAAACTTGCTGTGCAGCCTGCAAAATACATTATTTCTGCATTTTCCTCGCATTTGTATCCCTTGATCCAATCCTCCCTTTTCTCCTTCGGCTCACCGTAGGGATTGTCAGTCTGCAGTGCAAGTTCTCTAAGCTTCTTGTGCACAGGCAGGGGAGCCAAACCTTCCCTGACCATCTCTGCTCTTGCCATCTCCCAGAGATCGACAAGATGCAGCGCCGTCTGGCACTGCTCCTCGCATGCTCCGCATGTTGTGCACTTGTAGAAGTCCTCAACAAGCTTCGGTTCGAGCTTTATCTTCTTGTTCTTTAGACCCTTAAGCATGTAAACTCTTCCTCTCGGCGATACGCTTTCCCACTTGATCGACTGAAAAGCAGGACAGACTCTGCAGTAGAAGCATTGTGCGCATGCATGGAGCATTTCTTCCAACTCTTTCTCCAGCTTCATGGTATCACCCTCTGGAGAATTTTCATGGCAAGCGGAAAGACGCCAACTGGAAACACCTTTCCAGGATTCAGCTGCCATTTAGGATCCACGGTTCTCTTAAATTCCCTCAGCTCGGAATATTCGGCACCGAAAAGCAGCTTGGCTTCTGAGCTCAGGTAAAAGCCTGTAGAATAGGGAATACCTCTCATCTTCTTCGCGGCCTTCATGGCACGGATGCTGTTGAACCAGGTCAAAGCGTAGCTGAAGAACTTTCTTTCATCACTTGGAATGAAGCTTAGCACAGCTCCTCTTCTTCCCTTTGAATACCATATCTCGCTTCCGTGTGGCTTCTTTATCATCTTGTTAAGCCTGTTAAGGTAAGCTGGGATCGAATCTGCAGGAAGAACATTTTCAGCTGCCACAAGCCCTGGGCCGAGTCTTCTGACTCTCATCGGATAAAATCTCTTCTCCCAGATCTCCTCTCCAAGGGCTTCGTCTCCGTCCAGCTTCTCTGTTGTTGCAACCATCAATACATCCTTTTCTGGCATATCCGTTCCAAAAGCCTCATTTTTCAGCTTAATATAACCAGCGTCAAGGAAGAGACCAGCATAGTGATCTCCTGCAAATACTATCTTGTTCGCCTCCTTTGCAGAAACGTTGAAGCCGTAATACTTCATCTCCTCCATTTCCTTAACTTTTATCCAGGCTTTGGTTATGATGCCAGTAGTTCCCTCCATGCCCAAATAGTACTTCAGATCTTTTCCTTCCACCTCTCTTATCCCACTGAAGTCCGCGATCCTCAGCTTCTCAACGTTATCCGCAATTCCGCCGTATTTGAGGCTTCCTACACCGTAACCGCCCTGCGCAATCCAGCCCGCAACGGTCGAAGAGGGGGCGCTCGTCGGATAAACTCTGAGCGTCAGATCCTTCTTGTTCAGCTTTTTCTCAATTTCCCACCAAACAGCCCCGGGAGAGCATTCCACTATCTGATTCTCCTCATCGATAACGAAGTCGTCCATTCTTGTAAAATCGACCATTATAGTCTTTCTTCTTGAAATTCTGAGCAATGCGATGTCCTTTACGGGCAAAACTCCGCCGTAACCAGAAGTTCCCGCCCCCCTCGGAACCACGGTCGCGCCCTCTTCCTTCGCTATCCTGAGGACTTCTAAAACTTCTCTTTCATTCCTGGGCTGATATATGACATCAACCTGTTTTAAAAGCAGATTGATAACAGGAGCGTTAGAGATGTCCCTTGTGTAAAGATATCTCTGCAAGGCCCAGTCCGAATTCGGAATTTCCTTAACCTCGGTCACAGCATCACCCCATAAAAATTAAAGGTTCAAAAAAGATAACCCTATCGGGTAAATTCCTTCGAATTCTCAACCGCCTCCTTCCCCCTTTCAACGAGGATGTCGGCTATTCTCTCGTCGTAGCCGATCGTTCTTGCATACAGAACCCTGACTTTCACTCCGTTGAAGTCCACAACGCCTTCCCGCTGTCCATTCTCAAGCCCTAGTTCCTTAGGTATGTCTTCAGTTGTGTGCACACCGTCTGAAAGAAAAACGGGAATGGCTATGACCTTTCTGTAACCCCTGCTAACTATATCGGCCATAGCCTCCCTTATGGTGGGCCTGTTAACGTTCATGAAGGCATAGAATACGTCTGCAAATATTCTTCTGCTTTTTACGCTCTCTGCAAGCCTTTCTATCATCTTCTTTTGTATTTCGAGCTTGCTTCCATGTCCTATGAGCAAAGCGACTGCGTCTTCCATCTCTGCACCCTACACTAGCCTCTTTATCGGATGGGTCTCAGATTGAACTGATATTCCAAGTTCCGAAACTGCTTCGGCGACAACTATGCTGACCATTGCCGTGCTCGGGAATATCATCGGAGCGTTCTCGATGGGTCCGTAGAGCAGGAAGTCGGCACCGAGTATTTGCATTACTAAATTAGAACCTATGTCTGCAGGCGGAAAAACTTCTTTCCTCTCTTTCTTTAGCTTCTTTATCCATGGCCACGCTGAGGGAATGTTGTGCGGTGCACCACCTGCGGGGAGACCAAGCTTTGCCTTTACCGCCATTACGGATTTGAATGTTGCTCCCGCCCCTGCTCCGAGGGGAGTGGCAGCAACGTCGATCAGGATCCTCTTTATCCCGCATTCTGCTGCAATGTCGAGGAGTCCCTTCGATAGTCCGGCTCCACCCTTCTGCAATATTTCGAGCCTGCCCTTCACCGTGTTATCCGTTGGATTGAAAGCCAGCACGATTGCCGAGTCAATCTTGCTGTTCCTTAGAGCCTCAACCTCCTGAGGAGTAAGGCTTGGATTTATCGAGTTGTAAATCGCCCT
>CAZZIT010000052.1:0-3322 GCA_964654365.1 uncultured archaeon | reverse complement strand
ACCCGCAATTTTATCTCCTGTGCTTGAAGTTCTCAAGAGAGTCGCTCTCACTGCGAAGCTCGACAGACTGAGAATCGTGAGCGGATCCACGGAACCACCTCTTGAGATGATCAGGAGCTATGAAGAGCTTGGAGCCAAGATCATACACGCCTACGGTGCAACCGAAACATCTCCTCTTGCGAGCGTAAACATTCCAAAGCCGCAAATTTTGGCTTTGCCAGAAGAAGAGCGCTTGGTTCACATGAAGAAGCAGGGATTGTTTGTCTTTGGAGTTGAAGCGAAGTTGGTTGAACCTGCTACTGGAAAGGAACTTCCTTGGGATGGAAAAAGCGTTGGAGAACTCTGGCTGAGAGGTCCTTGGATCATAAAAGAATACTATAACGATCCAAGAACAAAGGAAAGTGTAACAGAAGACAAATGGTGGAAGAGTGGAGACGCGGGAACAATAGACGAATTAGGATACTTCCACATAGTTGACAGATTGAAAGACATTATAAAAAGTGGTGGAGAATGGATACCGAGCGTGGACCTTGAAAAAACGCTCATGAGCCATCCATACGTTTATGAAGCTGTTGTCGTTGGGGTGCCCCATCCGAGATGGGGAGAAAGACCTCTGGCCCTTGTTGTTCTGAAGAACCCATACAGAACCAAGCCAAAGGAACAGATTGAGACTGAACTCAGGGAGCACATGCTGAAAAGGTTCGCAAGGTGGCAGCTGCCAGATCGGATCCTTTTCGTCGATGAGATTCCGAAGACAAGCGTTGGAAAGATCAACAAGAGAATCCTGAGGGAAAAGTACAGGGACATCTTCCTCAAGTAGCAAATTTTAATCATTTATTTTTTATTTTTGCTAAAGGATTATGCAATTGTCCTCCATGGCCTCTTTGCAGCTCAAATGGAATGGATATTTAGCTCTCTCTTGAACACAGGCAGGCATACCAAAAAAGGAAACCAAAAATCTTAAATACAACTCAAAAGCCAAGAAAATCATGAAATTGAAAAAAGATGTCAAAAAATGGTGGGGGATAAAAGAGAATCGGTATATCGCACCTTTGACAACTCTCGGGCACAGCGATTACCTTCTGGGGTCAGAGGAAAGGGGAGGTTTTGAACAAAAAATGATGAGTGGTGGTTGACGTGCTCGCGGAGCTATCTTTGATAGTTGCCTACACCTTTATCTTCGGTTCGATGTATCTCGGAATGGCCCTCGGATTTACAATAACCACAGGAGTGCTCAGAGTCTTCAACCTCGCGTATGGAGCTATCTTCTTGGTAGCGGTATACGGAACATGGATGTTCTGGAACGATTTCGGTCTAGGACTTCCAGAATCGATCGTTTTAGCAATCGCCCTCGTGGCGCTCTTCACCTACGCCGTTTACCAGCTGGTCATTGTGAGATTTGCCGAGCTCGAAGACTACATGCTTGCAGCTCTCGTAGCAGTGTTCGTCATAGTTGAGGAGCTCATAGGGTGGGCATATCCGGAAATTGTCGGCGTATACATACCCACAACAGTATACGACGAGCTCGTTCCCTTCGGTGAGGCAAATGTTCCGGGACAGTACGTGGTTACTGCTTTCGTCTCCTTGGCTCTTTTAGCGATCTATTTGCTCTTCTTTACCAAGACGAAGAACGGATTCATAATGAGGGCGATAAGCCAGGACATGTTCGCTTCGAAGCTCGTTGGTGTGAACTTCAACAGAACCTTTGCCCTTGCAATGGTCATAGCATCGATTCCACCGGCGATCGTAATGCTCCTCATCTCCCCGATATGGGCGCTAAATCCATACATCGGATGGAGTGTGTTCACGTATGCGATTCTGGTGGCAGTTCTCGGTGGCTTGGGCAACCTAAAGGGCAGCATAATGGCCGCGTACATCATTGGCTTCATACAGGCCTCAGTTGGCTTCCTGCTCGACCCGAGGCTGATGCTTCTCGTTGCACTGGTCGTGGTCATGTTCGTGCTGATCGTGCGTCCTAAAGGGTTGGCGAGAGCGGAAACAATATGGTGATGGCCTATGGTAAAGTTTGAGGCGAGAAGAGGCAGAATAATAATACACTTTTTCGGAAGAAAATATGAATGGACGATAGAGCCGAGATACTGGAGAAATCCAATGATAGGCCTGGTCCTCTGGCTTTCTTTGCCCCTTGTCCTTTACACGGTCGCAGTTGTGGCATTTGACTACCAGCCGATCGCCTTGATGTCAACCCTGATCTTTGCTAATCTCCTGATCATGATGGCCGTGCCATACAATCTGCAGACGATCGGAACCGGTCGCCTTAGCTTCGGTCCCCACTTCTTCTTAGCCGTTGGAGGTTATACCGCTGCCCTGCTGAGCAGGGACTTCGGCTTAAGTCCAGCTTTGACTCTTCCAGCGGCATTTGCTGTCGGGGCACTCGTAGCTTTGGCCCTGAGTCCTATAACGATAATCTCGAGAGGAGTGTATTACGTGCTCATAACACTGCTGCTGCCGTTCATACTGGGCGAAATAACATACTGGCGCTCTGACATATTCGGAGCTGAAACGGGGATTCCGAACGTGGAACTCTTATTCCCTACCACCGGCAACGTGACGGTTGACGTAATGATCTTCGTTTACGTCTCGCTCGCGATAGCGCTTGTTCTTCTGTTTTTCGTCGACAGAACTCTCAGGTCGAGATACGGCTTCATGATGGGTGTGATAAACGAGGACGAGGACGTTGCACAGTCTTACGGAATCAACGTGAGGCAGATAAAGATCATAACCTTCACGCTGACGAGCGGAGCGATGGCAATCTGTGGATGGTTTTTGGCACACTACCAGGGATCGTTCTCTGGACCGGTGTGGCTTATGCCCCCCTTCTTGATCTTGGTGCTTCTTACTGCAACCCTGGGAGGGAAGGGTGCCATTTACGGCGTAGTGATAAGCGCCTATTTCGTTGCGACGATGAGAGAGATAACGAGAATAACCTTTGGAGAGCTTTCAGTGGTCATCTTGTTCCTGATACTGCTTCTTCTGCTTTACTTCCTCAGGGAAGGATTCTGCTGAGGGTGTCAAATCTAACGAAGAGGTTTGGAGGGATCATAGCGGTAAACGACGTGAGCTTTGAAATCGAAAAGGGAGAAATAGTCGGCCTCATCGGCCCCAACGGAGCTGACAAGAGCACAATACTGAATTCGATCATAGGTGCGGTGAGACCAAAGAAGGGAAAGATCACGTTCAATGGAGAGAACTTGATGAATCTTCCGACCTACGAGATAATAAAGAAGGGTGTTACGATAGCACCTGAAGGAAGAAAGCTGTTTCCATTCCTCACGGTAGAGGAAAACCTCCTAATGGGTGC
>CAZZIT010000051.1:0-1886 GCA_964654365.1 uncultured archaeon | reverse complement strand
AGGAAGATAGTTCTCGGGGTTACGGGTAGCATAGCGGCTGTGGAGTGCGTTAAGCTTGCAAGGGAGCTTGCGAGGAGGGGTGCGGAAGTTTTCGCAGTGATGAGCGAGGCTGCGCAGAAGATAATCCATCCCTACGCCCTTGAATTCGCCACTGGAAACAGGGTTGTGACGGAGATCACGGGAATGATCGAGCACGTAAATTACCTCGGAAAGGATGGGTTTGCGGATCTATACCTGATAGCTCCCGCTACTGCGAACACAATTTCGAAAATTGCAAACGGAATAGACGACACCACTGTGACGACTTTCGCCACAACCGCTCTCGGAGCTGGAAAACCAGTGCTGATAGCTCCAGCGATGCATGCAGCGATGATCGAAAACAAAGCCGTCAGGGAGAACATTGAGAAACTCAAGAGAATGGGGGTAGAATCTATAGAGCCAAAATTCGCGGAAGGAAAGGCAAAATTTGCGGACATCGAGAAGATCTGCCTGCATGTTGAGAGAAAGCTTTATTCAAAGGAATTTTCAGGAAAGAAAGTTCTTGTCACCGCTGGGCCTACATACGAGCAGATAGATCCTGTGCGTTTCATAAGCAACAAGAGTTCGGGACTCATGGGAAAGGAGATAGCCTTAGAACTTTGGCGGAGGGGGGCAGAAGTTGTTCTCGTCAGTTCTAAGAACTTCGGAATCGACCTGCCCGATTTCAAGGAAGTTCACGTCTGGTCCGTCAGGGACATGCTGAATGCTGTGCTTGAAGAGATCAAAGGCTGCGAGCTTTTCGTCTCTTCCGCAGCTCCCGCTGACTTCGAGGTTGAAATGCGGGATAAAAAGATTAAAACTGCTCCTGAACTTACTCTGAAACTTAAAGAGGCTCCAAAAATCATAAAGGAGGTCAGGAAGGTATACAGCGGAGACATCATTGGTTTTAAGGCGGAAACTGGATTGAGTGATGAAGAGCTGGCTAAAATTGCGGGAGATAGACTTGAAGCGGACGAGCTTGCGATGGTCGTTGCAAACGATGTTCTCGAAAAGGGCATGGGGACCGAGGAGACGAGAGTTGTTGTTGTGACTGCCAAAAGGACACAGTGGATTGAGGGCAGGAAAAGCCTGGTTGCTCAGAAAATAGTTGAGATCTACGTTCAGGATCTTCTATGATCTTCTGCCCGGGTGCAATAAGCTGCATCTTCAGCCCCCAGATCCATAGCGATCCCCTGAAGTCAGGAAGCATCGGTGTGGGCTTCACGATCAGCAGAGGAGTCTATGCAAAACCGTCCTTAGAGCTTAGGTGGAACGGAAAGAAGATTTCTTTCCCAACCGTGGAATACGTTCTCAGGGAAATAAAAATGGATGGCGTAGAGCTTTACTCAGAACTCCCGCTTGGCTGTGGCTTTGGGCTGAGCGGAGCATCAGCTTTGGCTACCGCATTCCTTGCTGAAAGGCCTGCGGTTGAGCTTTACGATTTGGCCCATGTTGCGGAGGTTGTGAACCTTACTGGACTTGGAACCGTGGCAACCCAGGCTTTTGGCGGCCTCATTATAAGGAGGACCGCTTCCTGCCCGTCGAGAATCGTGTTAGAGAGATACAGCTGGAACTACGAGCTGGATTTCCTCTCCTTAGGGAGCATTCCGACAAGCGAGGTGCTTTCGAAAAGAAAGGACATAGCCGATGTCGGTAAGAAGTGGTTGAAGGAATTCATGAAAGAAATAAGCCTTAAAAATCTTTTCAGATGCTCCAAGGGATTTGCGGAGGAGACTGGGCTTATAGAGCCGGTAAGGGACTTGATCGAGGCGGTTGAAAGTGCTGGCGGAATGGCGAGCATGGCGATGCTTGGAAGAACAGTCTTCGCCTACAAAGGCTTTGAAGCTCTGAGAGAGTTTGGAGAGCCG